>MGPH01000059.1:79684-93989 GCA_001797365.1 Deltaproteobacteria bacterium GWA2_45_12 | reverse complement strand
AGATGAAAACGGTTTTTATTAAACAACAAAAAATAGCAGCGTGATGGTTATCAAACAATTTCAACTAAGAATGGGATTGACCCCGTTAGTGCTCATTAAAAGTTAGAAATAATTAAATGTTAATCAACCATAAAATTTTTTGTTTCCTAATAAAAAGTGTATGGTAGTTTGTTACCATGAAAATAACCGTTTTAGGATCAGGCACTTCTTCCGGTGTTCCTGTTGTCGGGTGCGACTGTGCCGTTTGTAAATCGTCCAATCCAAAAAATAATCGGATGCGTTCTTCCTGCCTTTTTGAAGTGGATGGAAAATTCATTTTGGTAGACACCAGTCCCGATTTACGTTGGCAGGCCTTACGGTTTGACATCACACGTGTGGATGCCGTGCTCTATACCCATATTCATGCAGACCATGTTCATGGAATTGATGAAATGCGTGTTTATAATGCCTATCAAAACTCGGCCATTCCCGTTTATGGTGAAAAAGAAACCATCGATCATTTGGTGAAAATTTTTCCCTATATCTTCAGGTCATCATCGGCTTACCCCAGTCTTGTTCCACGTCTGGAGGCTTTTAGTGTTGAAGGGAGTTTTGATTGTCTGGGGGTGCCGGTTCAAATGATTCCATGCCGTCATGGTTCCAAGTACATGACTTATAATTATCGTATTGGCAACGCGGCCTGGCTGACCGACACCAACGGGATTCCCAAAGCTTCCATGAAAAATCTGGAAAATCTGGAAGTTCTTTTTTTGGATGGTTTAAGGTTGGAGCCACACCCCACTCACTTTCATTTAGATCAGGCTATTGCAACAGCCCAAGAAATCAAAGCCAAAAAAACATATCTGATTCACCTAACCCATGATTACGACCACGATGTCTTCAATAAGACCCTGCCTGCGGGGATTGAATTGGCCTATGACGGGTTGGTGGTGGATGTGTATACATAAATATTGCATTTCTCTCATTCTCACGTTAAATCCTCAAAATTCTTGGAGGCATTATGGGCAATCAGACGATTCGAAATTTCATTAAACATAATTACCGTCATTTCAATTCGGCCGTTATCGTTGATGCGGCTGAGGGCTGGATTGATTTTTCAAAAGGTGGGGGAAGAATGTTTTTGTCCATGGCTGGTGCGATGAGTACGGCAGAGCTTGGTATTTCACTGGCTGAAATGATCCGCCAAGACAAAATCCACGGCATTTGCACCACGGGGGCCAATTTGGAGGAAGATATTTATAACCTGGTGGCTCACACCCATTATAAAAGAGTTCCCGGGTATCGTTATTTGACAGCCGAACAAGAAGTGGCCTTAAGGGACGAAGGTTTTAATCGTGTCACTGATACATGCATTCCTGAAGATGAAGCCATTCGCCGCATCGAAGACCATATCCTCGATCTTTGGCAAAAAGCTGACAAAGAGGGCAAGAGTTATTTTCCCTACGAATTTGCCTATCAGTTGCTTCGATCAGGAAAACTTGAGAAACATTACGAGATTGATCCCAAAAACTCCTGGCTCTTGGCTGCTTGCGAGAAAAATATTCCCATCATTACTCCCGGCTGGGAAGATTCAACCTGTGGCAATGTTTTTGTCAGCCATGTTTTAAACAAGGAAATCAGCCGCTATACCGTGGTGAAAAGCGGTTTGGAACAAATGGCTTTTTTGGCCCAATGGTACCAAGAGATGACGGTTAAAAATCCCCTGGGGTTTTTCCAGATTGGTGGGGGCATTGCGGGTGATTTCCCCATTTGCGTTGTGCCCATGTTAATTCAGGATATGCATCAAAAAGATACAAAACTTTGGGGTTATTTTTGCCAGATCAGCGATAGCACCACTTCGTATGGTTCTTACAGCGGGGCTGTCCCCAACGAGAAAATCACATGGTATAAGCTAGAGCCCCATGCTCCAAAGTTTATTATCGAGTCGGATGCCACAATTGTGGCTCCGCTTGTGTTTAATTATGTGTTGGGGAATTGATAATGGAAAAAATTCCCCTTCGTCCCCCTTTATTAAAGGGGGAAAGAGGGGGATTTAATAAATTTATGTTTTTTATCCTTATTCTCTCCATCTTCCTCCTCCCATCTACAGCCCATGCCTACCTTGATCCGGGCACGGGGAGTATGATTCTTCAAATTGTGGTGGGAAGTGTTTTGGCCGCTGTTTATACCGTCAAGGTGTACTGGCAAAAGATCAAAGCTTTCTTTAGAAAAAAGGATCCCTCCTAAATGCTTGTTCTTGACCCATTCGACTCTTCCTCGACTAGCACGGAATCGCTCAGGGTCAATTCCTCCTTTCGTGATGATGCGGGTTATGTTGTGAAAGAAAATGGGGTCATCTATCGTGTTATCACCGATAAAGGCCGTGACGACTTTGAGGCTTTCATGTCCAGCGGGCTTTATGATGTTTTAGCTTCGCGCGGACTTTTGGTTTCGCATGAGGAAATCGTAGGGGCGCCCCTACACGGGAAGGGCGCAGCAAGCAGCGCCCGTACGGGAGATCCCGTAGGGGCGCCCCTTGGTGCGCCCTCCCCCCATAAAATCTTAAAGCCCGTTCAAATTCCCTTCATTTCTTACCCCTACGAATGGTCATTTTCACAATTTAAAGATGCGGCTCTTTTAACTCTTGACGTCCATCGCGAAGCCCTTAAAAAAAACATGAGCTTAAAAGATGCCTCTTTTTTCAATGTGCAGTTTATCGGATCAAAGCCGATTTTTATCGATACGCTTTCTTTTGAAAAAAGAGAGGATAAACCCTGGGTGGCCTACCGACAGTTTTGTCAGCATTTTTTGGCACCCCTGGCTTTAATGAGTCAAGTTGATCTGGGTTTAAATCGTCACTTGCAGGCTCATATTGATGGGTTTCCGCTTCCCCTGGTTTCCAAATTACTTCCTTTCAAATCGAAAATGAGGGCAGGGTTGATGATGCACTTGGTGATGCATGCCAAGAGCCAGCAGAAATTTGAAAATAAAAAAGAAATCAAACAAGCCACCAGTCAAAAAATGAATTTGGCTTTTAATTTGACGCGCCAATTGGCCTTGATTGACAGTTTGGAATCTACCGTTCGTGGGTTAAAGATTCCTTCTGTGAAAACGGAGTGGATTGACTACGCCGACAGCAATAATAATTACGAGCTTGAATCAAAAAACTTCAAGAAGGAGTTTATTGAAAAAGTTTTGGATGCGGGGGTTGTAAAAACACTTTGGGATCTTGGAGGAAATACGGGATTTTTTTCGCGGCTTGGCTCAAACCGGAAAATTTATTCGGTGTGTTTTGACGGCGATCAACTCTGTGTCGATGCCAATTATCAGCAGGCAAAAAAAGAAGGGGATGCTTTCATGCTTCCCTTGGTGACTGATTTGGCCAACCCCACGCCCGCTATTGGCTGGAATAACACCGAGCGCATGTCGCTTACCCAACGGGGGAGGGCCGATCTTGTGATGGCGTTGGCCCTTATCCATCATTTGCGAATTACAGCCAATGTGCCGCTGGCCAAAATTGCCGAGTTCTTGGCTGCCTGTGGGCGCAAACTCATTATCGAATTTGTTCCCAAAACCGATTCGATGGTGGCCCGTTTGCTTACTCATCGTGAAGATGTTTTTCATGATTATACTGTCCAGCATTTCGAACAAGTTTTTGGAGCTGTTTGGTCCAAAATGCACAAGGAGAAAATCCCCGGTTCTGAACGCACTCTCTATTTTTTTGAGTCTTAGGTTTTTCCTGTTGGATAAAAGAAAATGACATGCAACCATCAAAACTAATCCATTGGGCTTTTTGGAGTTTCATCTTTCTTTACCCGTTTTTTAAATTCTTTTTTCATCATCAATATCCATTAACTACCTGGGAATTTTTGTTGCCATGTTTTTTCTTCATCCTGATTTTTGGGCTCTTGGCCTTATTTCTAAAGAACGGAGCGGTCGACATCATCTATCTTGTTTTATTCTACTTCTTGCTAAGCTTTGTATTTGGAAACCTGGCTTGGGGTGAATTTGTAGGAATGGCTTTCCTATTTTTTGGGCTCTTTGTTTGCCTTAAAGAAGCCAATCTGTTTTTTTCTCGCATGGCAGGTGTATTCATAGCCGGCATCTTGTTTGTTGATGTAATTTTGGCCATTTCAAATAAGATTCATCAAGATCCTACACCGCAAATCCCAAAAGATATTTCTCTTTTAGACAAAAAAAATATTTTATATCTCATTGTTGATGAGCATATCGGTGTGGATGGCATGCCCTTGTCCGTACCCCAAACACAGGGCATGAAACAGAAACTGGATAGCTTTTACGAAAAATATCATTTCACTTTATTCCCCAAGGCCTACAGCCGTTATTTTCAGAGCAATGATTCCATTCCCAACACGCTTAATGGCACCGATTTGCCCCAGGGCCAGGCGTACTTTGGGAAAGAGAGGAGGGAAGGCGCCCTTTTAGCTTCTAACCAGTTCTTTGAAAATCTTAAAAAAGAAGGATATCGAATTCATGTTTATCAAACCAACTATCTTGATTTTTGTAATAGCTTTGTTGATGAATGCCACCGTTTTTCAAAAAACTCACCCTTGGCTATAAATGACAAATCCTATTTGCTGATTGAAAGAATATTTGTAACCAGCTCGCTCTATTTGTACACCAATTCCATTTTCAAAGAGGTTTTAAAATCATTTTCGCCCGACACCTTCCCAAGCATCACCGGTTCGCTCAATGTGGTTCCCCATATGTTGGAAGAAATAGGGGAAGATGCCCGTGCTCATAAAAGTGGCACCCTATTTTTCGCCCACATTCTTATGCCCCATTACCCCTATGTCTATGACCCATCTTGCAAGCCAAGACCTGTGAGCCAATGGAAGGGAAGGGCCGAATTTTCCGGGGATAGTCCGAAAAATTCAATTTCAAGTTATCAAGAGCGCTATGGTTTATATTATGAACAGATGGACTGTCTGTATAGCTTGCTGGGTTCTCTTTTTGATGGTTTTATCAATCAAGGTGATTTTAATGGGATGACTCTCGTGGTTCACGGGGATCATGGATCTCGGATTAATTTAGAGTATGATCCGTTTGCTAAATTCAAAGACAGGATAAGTGCCCAAGACATCCTCACCTCATTTTCCACTTTGCTTGCAATCAAGAAATCGTTTCAATTACAGGGAACGATAAATTCAAACGAGGGTGGGCTCAATGCGATTCTAAAAGAAGAATTAAATGATAGGGAGTTTACAGGAGAAAATGACGGGGTTGTTTATTTTGCGGAAAGCCCGGGGTCGGTAAAACTGGTGCCCTACCCGATGGTTTTGTTTTAAATGAGGGTTCATATTGGTTAAGACAAATAAAGGAGATTGAAATGAGCATTAAAAATCTATTAATGAAAAAAACTTTTTTGTTGGCGCCCGCTGTTGGTGCGTTGTGTGTTTGTGGCTACGGGTATTTTTTCATCAATGATAAGCTTTATTTGACCCTTGTTGGTGTTGTGAGTGCTTTAGTCATTCTGTTTTATATGATTGTATGTTTTTGTTTTTTCTATTTGGAGCTTGTTAAGTTGTATTCCCAACTGGATGCCCTTCAATCTCTTCATGCTGTTGTTAAAATCAGAAAACCATTGCCCATTATGCGAAGCTGGGCTGTATCTCCGGATTTTGTAAATATTATTGTGAGTGAAATTTTAGATCATAAACCTAAAATTATTGTTGAATTGGGATGTGGGGTTTCTACACTGGTTATGGGGTATCTGTTAGAGGGCTTGGGCAATACAACCCTTTATTCTTTTGAACATGATCTTATTTACTTGGAAAAAACACGGCAGAATTTAGAGGCCCATGGGTTAACTCAAAAAATAAAACTGATCCATGCTCCTTTGATTCATCTGGAAGTCAACTTACAAAATCATCGATGGTATGATATTGAAAAATTCAATGAAATTGAGTCCATTGATTTGTTAATTGTAGATGGCCCTCCTGGATGGTTGCAAAAATTAGCCCGTTTCCCTGCTTTGCCCCTTTTGATTAAAAAGCTTTCAAGTAAAGCTACGGCGTTGGTGGATGATACTTTCAGAAAAGATGAAACAACAATGCTTCAAAAATGGGCAAAACTTTATCCCCATTTGCTTCAGGAAACTATCGAAACCGAAAAGGGGGCATGTATTTTAAGAAAGAAATCCTAATCCCTTTTTTGAAAAGGTCTCAATCATGACGAATCAGCGCCTTTTTTCCCACGGAGTCTTTTTTAATTTTTTGTTGTTTTATCCTTTTGTTCGTTTTCTCGCGTACAATCATTATCCTCTTTTTACCTTTGAAGTTGTTATTCCTGCCTTCGTGACGGTGTGCCTCCTGTTTATCATTGCTTTCTTTGCCTCCCAAAAACAAAGCAGGCTGGCGCTTATGTATACGTTTCTGATTTTTTGGCTTATCTTAAGTCTTAAGTCCATATTCGGTTTTGGTGTGGTGGCCCTTTTGGCTCTTGGCTCATTGATTTTATATTTCTTTTTAAGGGCAGTTTACGAACATCTTCACTCCATTATTTTTTTACTCATTGTGGGTATTCTTGTGGGAGATATTTTGATTCTTGTGCAGAAACATGGAGATTCCTCTTTAGCAGTTCATAGGTCAACCCCCGTGGATCATTCGGGATCGGGAAGTGTTCTCTATTTTATTTTGGATGAACACATCGGTTTAGACGGCATGCCTCAAAAAATGGCCGGGACGGCGGAGATGCGCCAAAAGCTGGCAGATTTTTATTTAAATTATGGGTTCACCCTTTTCCCTAAAGCCTATAGTAATTATTACGCGACTGAAGATTCCCTTCCTAACACCCTCAACGGAACTTATTCCGTCGTTCATCAGGAGTTTTATGACAAACGTAAGGGGAAGCGTTTTCTCTCCGAGAATAAACTATTCACGACTTTCAAAGAGAAGGGATACGATATCCATGTTTATGCCCCTGATCATATAGACTTTTGTAATGATTTTGTATCCAAATGCTATCGCTATAATAAAAATTCACCCTATGCGATTTTTGGGACGGATTTCCCCTGGTATGAGAAATCATGGATTTTGACTTCCCTTTACTTGCAAACCAATTCGCTCATTCGGGATCTTAATAAATACACGGGAAACTTTGCCTGGATGCCCAAGAGGACAGGGGCCATTCAAGTCATTCCCGATTTGTTTGGTGAGTTGAATGAAGATTTAAAGAAGGATAACGGCCGTACCCTTTATTTCATGCATATTCTCATGCCGCACAGCCCCTATGTTTATGACGATAAATGTCGAGTGAAACCCTTTAACCAATGGATGAACCGGGTTGAATTTACTGGGGGCGTCCCTAAAAATACTCCGGAGGGTCATGCGGAGAGACTCAGAAGTTATTATGCGCAAATAGATTGTTTAAACACTTTTTTAGCAAAGACCTTGGAAGGTTTGAAGCGGGAAGGTTTGTTTGATGATGTGACCCTCATTGTCCATGGGGATCATGGGTCGCGGATTGTGCTCAACTATGAATCTTACCGTGAGTATGCGGATAAAATTAGCGATGAAGATCTGATTGCTTCCCATGCGGCTTTGATGGCCATTAAAAATAAAGGCCAAAGAACGGGTAAAATCAATAATGCCATGGGAAGCTTGACGCAGATTGTGAATGGTTTTTTAGAAGGTAAGGAAATTTTAGACGATGCCCACCCCGTCCTCTATCTAGTGCTTAAGTCAGGGAAAGACGACGTTATGGTTCCTCGTGATATGGTGAGATTTTAAATGAACCTTTCCCGATCCTTTCAATTATTTTTGGGATATCTGCTCTTGATGGCATGTCCCGTCATCAATATTGTCCTGCACAATGGGTATACACTTTCCTTCTCCGAACTTTGGATTCTCTTTGTTTTAATTCTTGCACTTGCCTTCCTTAGCTCGCGTCTCTGTAGCCAGAAATTTGGAGTTTCTTTCACCTCAGCCTTTTTGATCTTTTGGTTTCTATCCACGCAAGGCCGCGACATGACGATCGTCAAGCTTTTGATGTTGTCAGGACTCTGCCTCGTCCTCTTTCTTTTTTTCCTCAAGATCTATTTTCCTCTGCCTAAAATCATCCTCATTTTTCTTATAGGCTTGGGGTTTGCACAAGGAATGAAATGGTTTTTAATATCTTCCGACAAAAAAGGTTCTTCACATACAGCGATGGAAACCTCTTCACAGGAGTCATGGCTCTTTTCTGGGGAGAATGTTCTTTATATCATTTTAGATGAGCATATAGGGGTTGAAGGTATGCCCCCGGAACACCCTCAAACGAAGGCCCTCCAAGAGGATATCCGAGATTTCTACCAAAAACTGGGTTTCACTCTTTTTACAAAAGCCTACAGTCCTTATTTTACGACAGATAACGCCATTCCCAACATTCTTAACGGGACCCAAAAGGAGACGATGTGGTTTGGAGAAAAGGGAAAGCGCGAACTTTTTAAAAACGACCTGTTCGATGCGGCCCTTCAAGCGGGATATGATCTTCATGTTTATCAGAACGATTACATCGATTACTGTGGGGAAGGTATTGCGACCTGTGAAGAGTATCCAAAAATAAATCCCGCTTCCCTTATCAAAGAAGGCTATTCCCTCAAGGATCGCTTCATTTTTTTAGGAAATGTTGTGCTTCAAAGCAATTCAGTTTACCGGCAACTCAGGAGACGCACTGTGCTTGGACGCTTCTTTCCTGCCCTTACCGGGGGGCTTGGTGTCGTGCCCCAAGTCTTTGGTGGAATTAAAAAAGATATCCTTCAAAAGGGTTCTTATCAGCTTTTCTTTGTCCATATGCTCATGCCTCATTTCCCCTATGTTTATGATGCTTCCTGCAAACCGCTTCCCGTTCAGGATTGGGAGATGAAGAATCGATACAGCGAGGATGCACCGTCCATGAACACTCCCGAAACTTATGATAAAAAATATGCTCTTTATTACGGCCAAATACGCTGCCTGATGAAATTAGAGGAAGATTTGTTTGAGTCGCTTCAAAAGGAAGGCGCTCTTGAAAATCTGATGGTAGTGATCCATGGGGACCACGGTTCACGCATTAATCTTGGGCATGATCCTTATTTTGAATTTTTCGATAAAATGACGCATGATGATTTTTTGTCTTCCTATTCAACTTTATTGGCAATTAAAAAGGCAGGGCAAATAGAGGGAAGAGTGAACTCAAACCAGGGAAGTATTATTCGTATTCTCGGAGATGAGTTGTATGAAAATCAAAAATTTTCTGGCGAAGAAGAGCCCTTTGTTTTCATGAAGCAAAAACGGAATAAAAAACTTTTGAAAAAAGTTCCCATGCCGTTATTTTAACGTTTGATGGCTATCTTCAAAATTTCCTGAAATCCCTTTTTATTGCTTTTCACCGCAAAAAACCAACCTATTGCCAGGGCAATATAAACAAAGGCGTAGATGGTTCGGGCCTCTGTTGAAGTGAAGAAAATCTGGGTCATAAACAATACAAACAGCAAAAGGGCTTCTGTAATGGAAAAGCGCAGGTTGGCGATGATGACGATGGCAAAGAGGGATTGGGCCGCCGTAAGGAAAATTTCCTCCGATTGGCGCGCATCCATGACCATGGGGCCAATGTGCCCGGCCGACAGGTTGTAAACCAGGGGAAGCATGCCCACAAGCAGGGTCCATTGATTCACTTTTGATGAGATAAGCGTTCCCAAACTTGAGGCTGCGTTGGCTCTCCAGGCAAAAATAAGGGCGACAATAAATTCGGGTGATTCTGAGGCCAAGGGAGCCAGCCATTGCACCAAAATGAATTCCTCAATGCCCGTTTTTCTTCCCACTTCCAAAATTCCTTCAGCAAAGGGCTCGGCCGCGATAAAAATGGTGAAACCGGACACTCCAAAAAAGAAAAAGGTGGCCATGATTCTTGGCAAACGTTTCCATTCGGCAATTTCAAGAATGGGGCCCTCGATTTCAGGTTCTTTATGTTTGGCTTTCATGGCTTGCCGGATGTACCAGACAAAGATGGAAAGAAGAAAAACCGAATCAATCCAGGATAAACTTTGTTTGAATGGAACAATGAAGCAGTAAACCGTAGCTAAAAGAAGGGCAAAAATCTCGGTGCGATTCTCTTTTTCCAGGATGACCTCTCCTTTTTTTGTCTTAAAAAAATAAGCAAAGACAACGGCGGCCCAACCCACACCGATGAGCAAACGATTGGCCCCCGTCATGTTGGCTGTGGCATAGTGAATATATTCGGGATTGGTGCCGGCCTTCCAGGCAAAGTACATATCTACGGCATACTCAGGTAAAACAGCCACAAGGGCCAAAAAGGCAATGGCCAACGATTGAGGCATTTCAAACTGGGCCAGTTCGGCGCCCCACGACAGCATGTAGCTAGCAGCAAAAATGGCCAAACCGGAGGCCAGGGCATTCCAGGGGGAGTGAAGATGTTCCACTCCAAACCTGAAAAAAGCCCATTGAAGGCAAAGGGTAAGGACAAATCCGATAATGGCGAGGTGTTTTGTTTTTGGAAATGGATGCATAATTTATTGGTAGGGGTGGCTCGCTTGCCGTACCCAATAGGGCGCACCAAGGAGCGCCCCTACAAAATTATTCTTCCGGGGGTTCAGGTTGTTCTTTGTCGTGTTTGTCGACAAACTTTTTGATGTCTTCAATGTGTTCAATGACCAATTTGGCTTTTTTAAGTCCAAACTGGAAAGGATAGCGGTCTTCGGCGCTATTTTTTAACACGATCATGGGGTTTCCTTTATATTCGGATTCTTCAACGATGGCCATTTTTTGCTCCTTTGTATTGTGTGGGGGCTTATTTGGCTGGTCACCGAGCGGAGTCGAGGTGGCCCCTTCGACCCCTCGACTCCGCTCGGTGACCACTTCCAAGATTCGCCCCTACAAAAAAACAACTATCCCAAACACAAGCCGGCTGTCATTTGTTTTTTTCAACCCATGCAAATAAACATTTTAAATATTCGGTTTCAGAGGCATGCGGATGAATGGGATGGTCGGGGGCTTGACCCATTAAATACAAAATTTTTAGCTCAGCATTTGTATCAAGGGCGGCTTGGTGAATCATGTTCAGAAAATCATACCGTTCCATGGCATGGGAACATGAAGAGCTGATAAACACACCTTCATCCTTTAGCAATTTCATGCCACGCAGATTGACTTCTTTGTATCCGCGATAACCCCCTTCTTTTTCTTTGATGCTGCGGACAAAGGCAGGAGGGTCAAGATTGACCGTGTTGAAATATTCTTTTTTGGTTTCAAGTTCTCTTAAAAAGTCAAAGGCGTTGGCCTGCACAAAGGTCATTTTATTCTCAAACCCGTTTAGTTTTGCATTTTCTTTGGCCATGGCAAGGGTTTCAAGCGATGAATCAAGGCAAGTGATGCGCTTGGCCTTGCTGGCCATGTGGCAGGCAAACCAACCCTGATAGGAAAAAATATCGAGACAATCTCCAAAGGCGAGCCGGCCCGCAAGAAGACGATTATCCCTTTGATCTAAAAATGCGCCGGTTTTTTGTCCCGTGCGTAAATTAACGATGAATTTTAGGGAACCTTCATCAATGGTGATATGTTCAGGAACTTCTCCTGCAAGCACTTCCACTGTTTGGGGCAAGTGTTCCAGGTTGCGTACCGTGGCATCATTGCGTTCTAAAATTCCCTTGGGCTCAAGAATGTTTTTTAAACTTGGGATAATATCTTTTTTATAAACCTCCATGCCGGCACTCAAAGTTTGAATGACAAGATACTGGTCATATTGGTCAACAATAAGAGAGGGAAGGCCATCGGACTCTCCAAAGATGAGACGTTTTGCGTTGGAAGCAATGGGAAGTTTGTTTCTTAAGGAAATTGCTTTTTGGATTTTATGTTCCCACCACGATGGGTTGATGCTTTCTTTTTTGCGCGCCAAAATACGCAGGGCAATTTTGGAATGGGGGGAATAAAGAGCTAAAGCCAAAAATTTTTCTTTCGGGCCAACCACCTCGACGATCCCGGGTTTAAGGTCAGACGTGTCGGACCTGTCAGATCTGTCCGACTTGTCAGCCAAGTCAGACTTAAACACCCAAGGATGCCCGGTTTGAAACCAGGATAACCCCTTTGCTGTAATTTTTATTTTAGGAAACATATTTGGTCGCTAGTTGCTAGTCGCTGGTTGCCGGTAATACAAGAAAAATTTTGACAGAAAAATTTTGGCTGTTTCTTCAGGACAAATTCCTGCAAAAGACAATTTTAGCTTTAGGAAGAAATGTGCCATAATCTCACTGTGCAAAAAGACAGAATTCTTTCTTTTGTGTGTTGTTTTTTTATTCTTACAGTTTTCGCAATCAATTTTTTTTACAATGCCCATCGTCCTCTCCGTGATTTTGATGAATCGGCCTGGATTTATTCGGCTTATTACTACGATCTGGCCTTTGTCCAAAAAAATTGGGAAAGCCCCGACTGGCAAGCCCTGGATGCCATCGACCACCCCCCCTTGTTTAAATATGCCTTGGGTGGGGTTTTGGCCCTTGTAGGAATTCATTTTACAACACCTGACTTAAAGGAGTGGTGGCATGCCAATGATGAAAATATCAGTCATTTTGTTGATTTTCATTGGGCCAATGTTGAAAAAACTCCACTCCAATCTCTTGTGGCGGGGCGGTTTCTTAATGCATTGTCCTTTGCTTTAGCCACCCTTCTTTTTTTCTTTATTGTAAAAAATATTTTTTCGTTTCGTGTGGCCTGTTTTTTTGCAATTTTATTTTCGTTTTCTCCACATGTTTTATTGACTTCAGTCTGGGTTATTTCGGATGGTCTTTTCCTGTTTTTTTTGTCGCTAAGCCTTCTTTTGAATTTGTATCAAATTTCCTGTTTGGAAAAAAAGAAACACGAAATTCTGGCTTCAAGCTTATTGGGTGTGGTTTTGGCCCTTTTGTTTTTAACCAAGATCAATGGGCTCTTGGCTTATTGTGTGAGCGGTCTAAGTCTTGCCGTTTTTTGCATCCGATCGGGCCGGGCCGAAATCAAAATGGCTCTTGCCAGTTTTTTTGCCATGAGTTTCTTTTTTGCCCTTTTCACTTATGGTTTGAACCCGTCGTTGTGGGGAGATCCTTTCCATTTTATTCTGAGAATGTTTGGGCATCGATGGGAAAGGGTGGATCTGCAGATGAGTTTGTTTCGGCTGGATGCTCTTCCCAACCCCCTGATGGGGTTTGCCGCCTTTTTAAGGCAAATGTTTTGGGCCAATGACCGGGTTTATGCTTTTATAAAAATCCCTTTTATTTTTATTTTGTTCTGTGTCGGGTGTTTTACTCTTCCCTTATGGTTGAAGCAAAAAGGCAATAAGGTTCTTGTTTTTTTGCTGCATGCTTTTTTTTGGAGTGCCGCGACAGCTTACACCTACAAATTGAACTGGATACGTTATGTTTTGGTGGTGATTCCCTTTATTTCAATCTTAAGTGCTTTGGGTCTTGAGGAATTGTTTTGTCGATGCCGGCATGTGGCACCAAGCACCCGGCAAAAAGTGAGTTTGTTGGTCTGCCTGCTGGTGCTTTATAGTCTTATGTTTGTAATGCAAAAAAGATTCATCCTAAGCTGGTATTTGCAAACCAATCCGCAATGGTATGTTCATGCAGAAAAAAAACAATTGGAGACTCTGCTTATCTATGAACCCGATAATGAAACGTATAAGAAGAGGCTCAATGAATTGGAACAACAACCATGAAAGGCATGTTATATGTCCATAAGGTTAGAAATTGGACATGGTGAGGCTCTCCCGTACACGGGACCCCGCTACGCGGTGGTCGAACCATGAATTTGCATAAGGTAACCATGAATTATTTTAATAAAGGAACTGTGGGGCTCGTTTTAATTTTCTGGTCCCTGCTTTTGGGGATGCATGCCGTGGGGAATTCCGATCTGTTTTGGCAGCTTAAAACAGGGCAGATTATTTTGGAAAACCACCAGGTTCCTCAAACTGATTCTTTCAGTTTTACAGTGCCTGGGAAAGAATGGATCAATCTGGAATGGCTGGCCTGTGTTCTTTTCTGGAAGGTTTTTCAATGGGGCCATTTTTTGGGGCTAAGTATTTTAAGTGCCTTGAGTGTTTTTGTTTTGGCTCTGACTCTTTATAAGTTGTTTTACAAAATTTATGATCAAAAATGGCTGGGTTTGTTTTTGGTTTGTCTGGTTTTGTATCTTTCAGGGAATCGACTGCAACTTTTAAGGCCGGAACTTTATTCTTTTATTTTTTTCTCCATTTTTATTTTTGAATTGTGGGTGGATGCATCATTTACGTTTAAAAAACTCATTTTATTGGCACTGATCCAGGTTTTATGGGTGAATACACATTCCTCCTTTCTTTT
>MGPH01000059.1:34492-79669 GCA_001797365.1 Deltaproteobacteria bacterium GWA2_45_12 | reverse complement strand
TATCCCTTTAAACACATGGCAGCCCCAGTCACAATGGCTCGTGTGTCTGATTGGGTTCCTCTTCTATCGGCAGGACATTTTTCTTATCTGACTATCTGGCTTTTTCTGGGATTGTGTCTGATAGCTGGAATAGGGCTTCTTTTTTCTTATCGGGATGTTCCAAAAAACTTGGGACTTATTTTAGCATCGCTTTATTTTTCTTTTTTGGCCTTTAAGCATCAACGTTTCGTTTTTTATGCTGTAGTGGTGATGTTTGTTTTGTTGGGAAGTTTAAGTTCTCTTAAATGGGTACGGGAAAAAGCAGGAGAGTTTTTTTTGCGGGTAAAATTTCTTCTGTTGGGAATCCTTGTTGTGATCCCTTTATTGTGGGCCAGAAATGGCTGGATTCAAGGGGCGCGGTACAATGCTGAACAAGGCCGTCTGGATTTTATTTTAGGAAGATCTCTCAGTGTTGGATTTGATCATTCTGCTTTTTCGTGGGCGGGAGGAAATTATTTGTTTGCATACCCTCCAAAAGGAGCTGTTTATAATTCGATGGATTTGGGGGGATATCTGATTTTTCGTTTATGGCCGCGTAATAAGGTTTTTGTGGACACCCGCACTCCTGTTTACGGAGAAGAGTTTTTGCATCAGGTGATGGGCGTGGCCAATAAACCGGATGAACTAACCAAACTTTGGGAAAACTTGGGCGTTAAAACCCTGGTGCTTTCAAAAGCACATTTGGGCCAGAACAAACCCCTGGCCGATTATTTGCAATCCCAAGAGGACTGGGAAGTCGGTTATGATGATTCTTTGATGGGTGTATGGGTGAAAAAGGAGATTTGGTGAAGATCGGTTTATTAAAAGAAACAAAGAAGAATGAAGGGCGAGTGGCGTTAACTCCTGAAAATATTGGCGCGCTTGTTCGTACGGGCCATCGTGTATGTGTTCAGAAAGGGGCGGGGGAACTTTCCTCTTTTGCCGATAGCCAGTACAAAAAAGCAGGGGCCCGCTTATTACATTCATCTAAAGAAATTATTTTGCAATCAGACCTTCTGCTTAAAGTAAAAGAGCCCACCATGGAGGAACTTGAATGGATGCGGCCTGGCCAGATGATTTTTTGTTATTTGCATTTGGCGGCTTTCCCCAGGCTTACCCAAAAAATCCTTCGAAAAAAAATCATCGCCCTTGGTTATGAGACATTGCAAGCCCCCGATGGGCATTTGCCTCTTTTAATCCCCATGAGTCAGATTGCCGGTCGCCTGGCCACCCAAAATGGCGCCCATTTGTTACGCATTGATCAAGGAGGGCGCGGTGTTTTGATGGGGGGCACCGACAAAGTTCCTGGGGCTACGGTGGTGATTTTAGGGGCGGGAGTTGTGGGGGAAAATGCGGCGCAGATGGCCATGGGCCTTGGAGCCACCGTGCATATCTTGGATGTTTTTGAAAAACGCCTTCAAAATTTGAAGAGAAAATACGGGGACCGTTTGCATGTCCACCCTTCAACATCCAGGTGGAGAGCCAAGCTGGTTCCTATAGCTGACTTGCTTATAGGAGCGGTTCTTATTCCCGGAGCCAAAGCGCCCAAACTGGTTTCCAAAACTTTGGTCAAAAAAATGAAGAAGGGTTCCGTCATCATTGATGTCGCTGTCGATCAGGGAGGCTGCATTGAAACTTCGGAAGTAACAAGCCACGAAAATCCCGCCGTCGTCAAACATGGTGTGCTGCACTATGGGGTTCCTAATATTCCTGCAGTGGTTCCCTTGACCTCTACTTTGGCCTTAAGTACCGAAACCTTCCCTTACGTTTTGCGTATTGCCCATTATGGCTTGGTGGACGCTTGTAAGCGCTGGCCCGAACTTAAAGGGGCGATCAACTGTTACGAAGGTAAAATCATCCATCCTGCCTTGTTGTAATATAAAATTCAAAAATTTTGTAGTTCGAAGACAAGAGGATATTAAGGATGTAACATGGATTTTTTTGAGCAACTTTCCCCAAATTCAATCGAAAAGAGAGCATGTCATCCATTGCTAAAACACCCCCCACTTCCCCAGGAACTGTATCCATGGAGGATAAGCTTCCTGCCGACCCATCGGGACAGGGCGAACCTATGGCTGCTGGGGCACAGTCTGCATCGGGTCCCGATACTTTTGTGGCGGGTGGAGTTTCTTCTTCTGCTGCCACAGCTATGTTTCCGGTTTTAGATCCGGTTATCCAGGACGATGTAGCCGATGTGGTGGAATGGTTTCGGGAGGATGATACTGACATCCTGCCGCAAGTAGAAAAATATATCCATGGACCCTATCGGGAACATATCCGTATCAGCAGTGAAAATATCCTGAAAATGGCGGACAAAATAACCCGTGGCCATCGAGGAGATCCAGACTCTTCCAAACGACCGCTGGTCATGATCCTGGGTGCGGGCCCTTGCACCGAGATCCCACTTAGAAAATTAGCAAAAGATTTTAGGGTGATTCTTGTAGATATAAGCCTTGAAGATATCGACTGTGCCCGTAAAAATTTGCCGAAGGAATTGCAGCCCTATGTAGAATTGAGGGTGCGGGATGTTTCGGGAGGTATTACAGCCAAGTGGGTGCGTGGCGCCAAAGAAATCCTTAAACGGAATCTTAATATTTATCTCACACGTGCGCGTTATTTGGATTTACTTACCGATCTAGAAAAACAGGTGTCGGATGTTGATCCCACTGCAGGTGAAGATGTCGACTTTCTTATTTCCACTTTTGTCAGCAATGAGATGGCCTGGGGTCCGGATGCCGTATTTTCCAACCGTTTTTTGGAAAAATATAAAACTTCATTTTCGACAAAAATGGGAAGGGAAGTCTTTGAAAAACTGGCATGGAAAATGACTCAAACGCATGTGCAAGGTCTGGCACGGTTTGCCAAGAGAAAGGGGCGTCTGGTTTATTTTCAAACAGAGATCACTCATCGAAGGCCTCGCAATGATTTTTCATTTATTGTTAGCCCCGGGAACAAACCTGTGAATGATCTCAGCAAACTGGTTGAGGGGATAGAAGGGATTGATATTTCTGCTCCACTACAAGCCTCCTGGCAGTTTCCGGTTCGGCCTGGCCATACCATGTTTGAAGTAGGTGCGCTGGGGATGGCATCGGTGGTGGTTCCAGCAGACCCGTCCCCAGAACCTCCGCGAGGAAGTAAAAGAGTTCCAACAACTTCATCTTTATCTGCTCAGGGTGCGGTTTCCAGCATTCAATCTGGAAATAAAGGTCCTCACCGGGGACAGAGAACCATCCATAGGGGAGTGGTTCGTGGGTTGAGTCCCACTCATACCCGAATGCCGCGTGTGCCTGGATTAACAGGGATGGCTCGGGTTTTGGCTCGCTGATGGTTTTAAATAACGCAACCTTTTCTTCATCCTGCCGAGATTAAAAACATTCCAATTCAATGGGAGGTTTATGCCTGTATTGCTGAACACATTTCGGCCTGTGAGTGGTTTTGGTCCCAGGAGTTTTGCGCCTCGACGGATTTCTTTGAGCGTGATGCATCCTGCAAGCAAACCTCAAGTTAGACCGTCTCCGAATAGTTTGGCTTCTCTTTCTGGTGCTTTTAAGTGGGGAAGGAGAGTGGATTTGGGAATTTTTGGTAAAACGGTTTCCCCACAACCTTCTTCACCTGATTTTAACGACATCACTCATCCTAAAAAACGGCCCTATGAACAGATGGGATCCGCGCTTTTTGCAGGGGGTATGGTGGCGGCATCTGTGTTTGATCCTACGCTAGCGAATTCCCTCATGGTTCTTGGCGGTGATGCCAAAGGGCATGTGAGTACCGCCCTGACAACCTTATCAAACCTCTGGGTGAACCTGCGTGGAGGAAACTGTGTGTGGGAGGTCTGGGTCGATAATGAGCATCGAGAGGCTTTTTATGATGGGATTCGTGGCGCTGTTTTTAATTATCTTGAAACCAACCGATCCCGTTTACACCCCAAGCTTATCGATCCCAATCGTTTGGTTGATTATGTGCAAGCAAGATGTGCCGCAGGCGTTTTAAAAGAGTCGGCCATCGGGGAATATTTAAGAACCTTGGAAGCTTTTTATGAGCGTATTCAGTTTAAAGAAACAGGATTTCCCCATAGTTTCAATTTTGATTGGGATTCGGGCAAAGTTGTCATTTCTCTTTTGCCGAACGGAAACATTTGTGTGGAGCCGAGATATTTTTCTGAATATTCCCGCAAACAATGGGCCGCTATTACAGGAATTTTCCAAACTTTTGGTTCTGTTGTCGAAGGAATTGAAGAACTTGAATTCGGGGACGAAGCCGCTGTGGGTATGGTGGGGGCTAGTTGGGCAGGGCATTGTCTTTCTACCTTGGATGCAAGGCTTGTTGTGAAGGGGATTGAAAATCTGCCTCCTTCATCCCGGGGTTTTCTCATTGATGTTACCCACACAGGGGGCAGTATTTCCGAGGGCCCCCCCTTACTTTTGGCGGCCCAGATGCTTGGAATGAATTTTCGTGCGGTGGCCAGAAAAAACGTTCCTGTTCTTGGTCTTTTCCTTCAACTGGCAGATGGCACACGCAGCATCATGATTGACCGTGAAAAACCGCGGCAAGCACGGCAAAAAATAAAGGCGGATTCAGAAAAACAGGCGCTCACTGGGGCCACGGCTCGCCATACTTTTGTTTTTGGGTCGGGGACGCGAAGTGAAAGAGAAGAGGATGAGAAGGGGAATCTTGTTCATTCCCGGTTGCATCCCCATAAAACCCAGGTGGTGTTTATGTCGCTTATTTCAGGCCAACCCATTGTCCCCACCGTGGTGAACGGGGCTGGCATTATTGATCCCAAGGGAACTTGGGGATGGGTTGTCAAGGGGCAGACCATTGAAGTCATTTTTGGCAAACCCATTGATCCCAAACCCATTTTGGCCAAGCACCGGGAAGCCCTTTTAGGACTTATAAAACCTGGTGCGTATAGACTTACTGAAAAAATTTCTTCCGGAAAGAAAAAAGGCAAATACGAGACAAAACTAATGTCATGGCCCGAATCTTTTACTGAAGATGATTGGCAACAAGTTCTTAAAGAAGTCTTGTATTCTTACCATGTTGAAGGGGTGGAAATAATTCCCTTGGATGAAAAAGCCCAAAACAAATTCAAACAAAGAACGGGGCTTGAATGGGAAACAGTTTTGGAGACGGTATCGTATGGGGTTTTTAAATTGATCCAGCCGGACTTTTACGGGCCGATTCTTCAATTCTGGAAGGACAATTACAAGGGCCCCATTGCCCAAGAAGATGAACAATGGGTCGGATGAAAATCAATTTTTTTGACGAAACAAGCTTAAAATAAGCCCAAAGCTGATTCCAAAGGTAAAATGCAGGAAAAGCCCCACCCATAAAGGTGTGATCATGCGAAGGTAGGGATCAAAAGTGGGCATGAAGAGTTGAAAGCCGAAAACCCAAACAATGGCGCTTGTCACCCAGCCTAAAATGACCAAAGAAAGAGGGGAACTTTTTTCGTTTACCAATTGGGCAAAGAGGGAACCATAAAGGATACACAGACTGGCATGCAATGAAGCTCCGTAAGCCATGATGAAGACAGGGGCGTCAAAGGCTAAGGCCTCGCCCCCATAACGGATGGCGGCCAACAACTTAAGGGACTGGCTCCAATCGCCAAAGGTTTTGGCAGTAAAGATGGAGGCGATGACCATGGCCAATATCCCAGCACCCAGGGCACTGAAAATACCGGATAAAATCCATCTTAAGTTAAAGCGTGTCCAAATGTGAGTAATTGTATTGAGTTCGGAGTTTGTTGTCATAGGGGGCCCGAAATACTTAAAAAGTGTTTTTTGGGCAAGAAATTTCTCCATTTTTTTCTCCATTTCATTTTCATTTTCTTGACAAGCTCGGGGCACTCCACTATAAAATTTCCAGCTTATTTTTTGAGGCATTTGAAAATTGAATCCCAAGAAAGTACACAATTTGCCAGTTTCATAAAACCTCCCAATGGGAGGTTTTTTTTTGACCATGAAAAAACTGCTCGATACCAAACAACTTAAAGAGACCATTTCTTCCATGGCCGATACTTTGCTGGCTAGCTGGAAAAAAGGGGGCCTCAATATGCAGGACGTGGCTTTTGTGGGGATTCGTACGCGAGGGGTGCCCCTGGCTGCCCGGTTAAAACTTGAAATCGAGGGCAGAACCAAACAGAAGGTCAATATGGGGATTTTAGATATTACCCTTTATCGGGACGATCTATCCCAATTGGCAGAATACCCGGTCATGAAAAAAACTGAGATCGATTTTTCGCTGGAAGGAAAAACGATCTATTTGGTGGATGATGTTTTGTATACGGGACGCACAGTTCGGTGTGCGCTGGATGCCTTGTTTGATTTTGGTCGCCCCAAGGCGGTCAAGCTGGTGGTGATGGTGGAACGCAATGGGCGTGAGCTTCCCATTCAGGCGGATATTACGGGAGTGCGTTACGATGCCAAGCCCGGGGATAACGTCAAAGTCAAGTTTGTTGAAACCGATGGCGAGGATGGAGTGGGGGTGCTTGAATAAATGATGAAATTTGAAAGAAAGGATTTGTTGGGTATTGAAGATCTTTCGCGTAAGGAGATTGAATTTATTCTTCATACAGCCCGCACCTTAAACGAGGTTTCAAACCGCGCAGTCAAAAAACTTCCCACGCTCCGTGGAAAAACAGTCATTAATTTATTTTTTGAAAGTTCCACACGCACGCGCACTTCTTTTGAAATTGCCGGCAAAAGATTATCGGCCGATGTCATCAATATTTCAAAAAGTGGTTCTTCAATTGAAAAGGGAGAAAATCTTTTAGATACAGCCAAAAACCTTGAAGCCATGGGACCGGATATTATCGTATGTCGACATTCCTCGGCAGGCGTCCCGTGGGTCTTGGCCAAAAATTTGAAAGCTTCGGTCATTAATGCGGGGGATGGGGCCCATGAGCATCCTACCCAGGCCTTGCTTGATATTATGACCGTGCAAGATGCCAAGGGTAAAACCGATGGACTCAATATTAGTATCGTGGGGGATATTGCTCATAGCCGTGTAGCCCGGTCCAATATTTATGGTTTTTTGAAAATGGGAGCCAAGGTAACGGTTGTGGCCCCCTATACCATGATGCCCCATGGGATTGAAAAAATGGGGGTAAGGGTTTCCCATCAGTTGCAAGAAGGAGTTCGCGATGCCGATGTTATTATGATGCTGCGAATTCAACAGGAACGTCTGGGGTTGGCTCCATTTTCTACATTAAGGGAATATTCACAATTATATGGACTTAACCTATCAGTATTAAAGAATTGCAAGAAGGATGTAGTCATCATGCATCCGGGCCCGGTCAATCGGGGCGTTGAGATTGATGCCCAAGTGGCCGATGGCCCTTATTCTGTTATTTTAACTCAGGTGACCAACGGAGTTTCAGTACGGATGGCCTTGCTCTATCTGTTGGCAGGGGGGAAATAGTTGTGCTGATGTGCGGGGGTGCGGATGTTAATTGGGGGCTTCTAAAATTAGAAGAAAGATGAAAATGGGCACATTATTGATTACAAATGGAACGCTGATTGATCCCAAAAACAAGAAGAATGGGAAATGGGATCTTCTTATTGAAAATGGGGTGGTCAAAGATATTTTGAAATCCGGTTCCGTAGGGGCGGGTTTAAAACCCGCCCATAAAAATTTTCAGGTCATTGATGCCAAAGGGTTGGTTGTCGCCCCGGGCTTTGTTGATTTACACACCCACTTAAGGGAACCCGGCTTTGAATACAAAGAAACCATCGAAACAGGGACAGCTTCAGCCGCGGCCGGAGGTTTTACTTCAGTGTGTTGTATGGCCAACACCAATCCCGTCAATGATCAAGCCTCTATTACCCAATACATTTTAAAGCAGGCTAAAGAAAAGGGTCTGGTTAATGTTTTTCCTATAGGAGCTGTCACTAAAGGATTGGAAGGAAAAGAACTTTCTTTAATGGGGGAATTGAAAAAAGCAGGATGTGTGGCTGTTTCTGATGATGGAAAAACAGTTCGTAATGCCCAGCTCATGCGGTTAGCCATGGAGTATGCCCGCAGTTTTGATTTGCCCGTGATTACCCATGCCATTGATCCCGACTTGGCAGAGCGAGGGGTGATGAGTGAAGGATCTATGTCCACTTCTCTGGGGCTTCGCGGCATCCCCAATGAAGCTGAAGATATTATTATTGCCCGGGATATTTACTTGGCCCAACTCACCGGAGCTCGTTTGCATGTGGCCCATGTTGCCACGCGTGAAGGGGTGGAACTGGTGGCTAAAGCCAAGAAAAAGGGTTTGTCCATCACCTGTGAAGTGACTCCCCATCATTTTACACTCACCGATGATGCTGTATCCGGCTATGACACCAACACAAAAATGGCTCCCCCTCTTCGCAGTGAAGAAGACAGACGTGCGCTTATTGAAGGTTTGCGCGATGGCACCATTGATGCTATTGCCACCGACCACGCACCCCATGCGCTTATTGACAAAGAAGTGGAATATGATTGTGCCTGTTTTGGCATTGTTGGTTTGGAGACCGCTTTGGCATTGTCCCTTAAATTGGTTGAATCCAAAAAACTTAAAATTGAGGACGTTATTTCCCTGTTAACCTGGAAGGCGGCTTCCATTGTGGGTTTAAGGAAGGGAGATCTGGCTGTGGGTGCGGATGCGGATGTGGTGATTTTTGATCCAAACCAGGCATGGACAGTCCAAGCTTCGGCCTTTCAGTCCAAAAGCAAAAATTCCCCTTTCGATGGCATGAAGGTGAAGGGAAGGGTGAAAACCACGATTGTTTCGGGGAAGATTGTATATACGATGTAGGGACAATCCTAGGATTGTCCCTACGATTTCAATTTATGAAACCAGCGCATCTCATTTTACAAGATGGAACGATTTTTTCAGGGAGCTCGTTTGGCTATGCTGGTTCCAAGCACGGTGAAGTGGTTTTTAATACATCGATGTCGGGTTATCAGGAAATTTTGACGGATCCCTCTTATCAAGGGCAAATTGTGGTCATGACTTATACTGAAATAGGGAATTATGGGGTCAATGCCCTAGATGTTGAATCATCGAAAATTTATCTCTCGGGATTTGTGGTTAAAGAACTTTCACCCACGGTGAGTAATTTCAGGGCGCGGAGCGATTTGGCGGCTTATTTAAAAAAGAATCGCATTCCCGGCATTGAAGGCATTGATACACGAGCCCTTGTGCGCCACATTCGAGAGAAGGGTGCCATGCAGGCCCTTATTGTGACCGGGCCTTTAACCAACAAAACTTCTCTTGTTAAAAAAGCCCAAAAACTTCCAGGCATGGAAGGACAGGATTTAGCCAGAATTGTTAGTTGTCAGAAACCTTACCAGTGGAAGAAGGGCACCGAGTCTTTTATGCGGGCATCGAAGAATGCGAGAAGGCAGAAAAAATACAAAGTGATCGCTTACGACTTTGGCATCAAGCAGAACATTCTCCGAATGTTTGTGGATCATGACTGCCAGGTGAAAGTGGTGCCAGGAGATTATCCCGCTCAAAAAGTGTTGGCAGAAAATCCGGATGGTGTATTTTTGTCCAATGGACCCGGGGATCCGGCCATGTGTACGTATGCCATCAACAATGTCCAAAAGATTTTGGGCAAAAAACCTATTTTCGGAATTTGTTTGGGCCATCAAATCTTGGGACTGGCCTTGGGAGCTAAAACATACAAATTAAAATTTGGACATCACGGGGGCAATCAGCCCGTGATGGATTTAAGCACGCGCAAGGTGGAAATTACCGCCCAAAACCATGGCTTTGCTGTTGATTGTGAACACTTAAGTGATGTCCTGGTAAGCCACATCAATTTAAATGATCAAACCGTTGAAGGAATAAAACATAAAAAACTTGCCGCTTTTAGTGTGCAATATCACCCGGAAGCAGCCCCCGGTCCGCATGATAGCCATTATTTGTTTCAAAGATTTATTGATTTAATGAGGTAGGGGCGAACCTCGTGTTCGCCCGAGATATGCCAAAACGAACCGACCTAAAAAAAATCATGATCATCGGTGCCGGTCCCATTGTGATTGGGCAGGCCTGCGAATTTGATTATTCGGGAACCCAAGGGGTGAAGGCTTTAAAAGAAGAGGGCTATGAGGTTGTTCTTATCAATTCCAACCCTGCCACCATCATGACCGATCCCGGTTTGGCGGATGCGACCTACATTGAACCCATTACTCCCGAAGTCGTTGAAAAAATCATCGAAAAAGAACGCCCGGATGCCCTTTTGCCAACCCTGGGGGGACAGACGGCCTTAAATACCGCCATGGCTCTGGCTAAAAAAGGGGTTTTTGAAAAATATGGCGTCCAGCTTATTGGGGCCAATGTCGGGGCCATTGCAAAGGCTGAAGATCGTGATCTCTTCAAACAAGCCATGCAGAAGATTGGGCTTAAGGTTCCCAAGAGCGCCCTTGTTCATAACATAAAAGAAGGACTGGCTGCCGCCAAAGATATCGGGTTCCCTCTTATTTTAAGGCCTGCATTTACCTTGGGAGGTACAGGCGGCAATATTTCCTACACCATGGAGGAATACAAAGAGCACATCAAATGGGCTTTGGATTGTTCCCCTGTTTCCCAAGTATTGGTGGAACAATCCGTTTTGGGATGGAAAGAATATGAACTGGAAGTGATGCGCGACAGGAAGGACAATGTCGTCATTGTTTGTTCCATCGAAAATTTTGACCCCATGGGGATTCATACCGGGGATAGCATTACAGTGGCCCCCGCCCAAACCCTTACCGACAAAGAATACCAGTTCATGCGCAATGCCGCCTTGGCCATTATTCGTGAAATTGGGGTGGATACCGGGGGGTCTAATATTCAATTTGGGGTTAATCCAAAAACAGGGGAACTTGTCATCATTGAAATGAACCCGCGTGTTTCGCGTAGTTCGGCCCTGGCTTCCAAGGCCACGGGTTTTCCCATTGCCAAGTTTGCAACAAAACTGGCCGTTGGTTACACCTTGGATGAAATCAAAAACGACATCACCAAGGTAACGCCCGCTTCCTTTGAACCCACCATCGATTATGTGGTCACCAAAATCCCCCGATTCACTTTCGAAAAATTTCCCCAAGCCGATGACCGCCTGACAACCCAGATGAAATCGGTGGGCGAGGTCATGGCCATTGGCCGTACCTTTAAAGAATCGCTCCAAAAGGCCATTCGCTCCCTTGAAATTGGCACCTATGGTTTTGAAGAACAAAACTTAAAATCAACAAATAAGGCATCGCGTTTAAAAGAGCTTAAAGAACATTTAAAAGTGGTGCGCGGCGATCGTTTGTGGTGGGTGGCCCAAGGCTTTCGCGAAGGGTTAAGCGTTGATCAAATTTTCAGGGAGACATTTATCGACCGGTGGTTTTTGGTCCAGATCAAGCAGATTGTCGATTTGGAAAAAAATATCAGGAAGCTTTTTTTGAAATCAAAGGACAAAAAGTTCGGTACGCTTTCCTCAAAGCATGCTCCCTTATTTTTGCAGGCTAAAAAATGGGGATTTTCTGATCGGCGTTTGGCCAAGCTTACAGGTCAAACAGAAGATGGCATTCGTTCTTTCCGTGAAAAAAACAAGATCGTTCCCGTTTACAAGCGTGTGGATACTTGTGGGGCCGAGTTTGAAGCGTTCACACCTTATATGTATTCCACCTATGAACAGGAAAACGAAGCCCAGCCCACGACAAAAAAGAAGGTGGTTATTTTGGGCGGTGGTCCCAACCGCATTGGTCAGGGCATTGAGTTTGATTATTGCTGTGTGCACGCAAGCCAGTCCCTTGCCGAAGAAGGTTTTGAGACCATCATGATCAACTGCAATCCGGAAACGGTTTCAACCGACTACGACACTTCCGATCGCCTGTATTTTGAACCGCTGACCAAAGAGGATGTCATTCGTGTTTTGCAGGAAGAAAAGCCGGATGGAATTATTGTCCAGTTTGGAGGACAAACGCCGCTCAAATTGGCGGTTCCATTATACCAATGGGGCGCTCCCATTATCGGGACAAGCCCCGATGCCATCGACCGCGCTGAAGATCGGGAACGTTTTGCGGCCATGCTTGGTAAACTCAATTTACGTCAGCCCAAAAACGGCATCGCCCGTTCCACCGAAGAGGCCATTGTCATTGCCAAAAAGATCGGATACCCCGTTTTGGTTCGTCCTTCCTATGTTTTAGGAGGAAGAGCCATGGAAATTGTTTATGACGAAGATGATTTGAAAAAATACATGACAACAGCGGTGCAGGCTTCTGAAGACAGGCCCGTTTTGGTTGATCAATATCTGGAAGGAGCCATCGAAGTGGATGTGGATGCCCTCTGCGATGGTAAAGACGTTGTTATCGGCGGCATCATGGAACATATTGAACATGCCGGTGTACATTCAGGAGATAGTGCTTGTTGTTTGCCTCCTCATTCATTGGCAATTTCGGTGATTAATTCAATCCGTCAACAAACCAAAGCCATTGCCCTTGAACTTGAGACCAAGGGATTGATGAATATCCAGTATGCGGTCAAAGACGGTGAGGTTTATATTCTTGAAGTCAATCCCCGTGCCTCACGTACGGTGCCCTTTGTTTCAAAGGCCATTGGAGTTCCCTTGGCCAAAATGGCCGCCAAAATCATGGTAGGAAAAACTTTAAAAGAACTGGGTTTTACGCAGGAAATCATTCCCCCATTCCGTTCGGTGAAAGAGGCGGTGTTCCCTTTCACCAAATTCCCGGGGGTCGATACGCTTTTGGGCCCTGAAATGAAATCAACGGGCGAAGTGATGGGGATTGATCCCGAATTCGGAATGGCTTTTGCCAAAGCGGAACTGGCCGCAGGAACCATCCTTCCCTTGAATGGAGCTGCTTTTATCAGTGTGCGGGACAAAGACAAAGCAGCCGTTGTGGCTGTGGCCCAAAAATTGTCCCATCTTGGTTTTGACATTGTGGCCACCCATGGAACAGCCAATTATCTCAAAAATCGCAATTTGAATGTCATCAGGGTGAATAAGGTACGTGAGGGCTCTCCCCATATTGTCGATAAACTGAAAGCAGGGGAGATTACCATGGTGATCAATACCCATGAGGGCAAGGCCACCGCTGTTGACTCATTTTCCATTCGTCGCACGGCCCTTACCTCGCAAATCCCTTATTTTACGACCTTAGCCGCTGCCCAAGCGGCATCCAGTGGTATTGAAGCCCTTCAAAAGAAAAAACTGGAAGTGTCCAGCCTGCAAGATTACGCCAAAAAATTAAAAGAAGATAAAGTGGCTTGAACTTGGGGATAAGGGCAATTTGTGAATTGCCCTTATGACAACGTCATTCCCTCTTCAATTGGAAACGAATATCTTCGACGGTGCTTTCAGGGATGAGTTCCTTGATTTTTTCCAGGATTTGTCTTTTTTGAAACCCGAGTTCGTTCATCCATACAGAATTTGTCACGGTCACAACAAGTATTTTTCCTTGCACATAGGTGGCTTCACATTTTGCGGCGATGGTTTCTCCAACGATTTGGGGCCATTGTTTCCAAATGGGATAAACTTTGAAGGATCGATCGGCTTTAAGGTTTTTAAGAGTTTCTTCAATAATGTGAGAGGCTTTTGTTAGAGAGGATTTTTTATTCATAGATAAGGGATTGTTTTACCTATATCGTGGATTTTCTTCTTAAAGCAATAAGGCTTTTTTGATTGACAAAACCAGCCATGGTTTTATTATCAACGGTCTTTTACGGGAGGTTTTAATGAATAAAAAAGAATTAAAGTTTTTCAAAGAATTGTTGGAACAACGTCGCCAGGAGCTTTTTAGCCAGGCAGAAAGTACCAAGGAAAAGGGGTATGTTTTTGACCCGGATGATCTTCCCGATGAAGTTGATTTGGCTTCCTCCGAAGCGGATCAATCTTTAAACATGCGTCTTCGAGACCGTGAACGCGTTCTTCTACGAAAAATCGAAAAAGCCATCAAAAAAATTGAGCAGGGAGAATTTGGTGTTTGTGAATCCTGCGGTGAAGAGATTGGGGCCAAGAGATTGGAAGCCCGCCCTGTGACAGACCTGTGCATTAATTGTAAAGAAGAACAGGAAAAAGTGGAAAAATCATTTGCTGACACCTAATGTTCTTTAAAGGCTTTTGTTAAAAGGCCACGGCGTGGGAAGAGAACGCCCCTATCCATGCAGTCCAAAGACCAACTTAAAGCACTTCTTCTTACCCTTTCTTACGAAAAACGTGAAGTGACCCTTTCTTCAGGGCTAAAAAGTAATTTTTATTTTGATGGCAAACAAACGGCCCTTCATGCCCAGGGCTCAGCCTTGATTGGGCAGCTGATGTTTGAGCTTATTTCTGAAAAGATGCCCCAAGTTGAAGCGGTAGGAGGGTTAACCTTGGGAGCTGACCCTTTGGTGAGTGCTGTTTCTGTGATAAGTGCTCTTAAAAACAAGCCCATTCATGCTTTTATCATTCGAAAAGAGCCCAAACAACATGGGACCCAGAACTGGATTGAAGGAACAAAAAATCTTAAAGCAGCCATGAAAGTGGCCATTTTGGAAGATGTGATCACAACGGGAGGAAGTTCATTAAAAGCCATTGAGCGTGCCGAAGTTTTTGGTCTGGATGTTGTGGGGGTGGTAAGTTTGGTTGATAGGGAAGAAGGGGGAAAACAAAATCTTGAAGCGAAGGGGTATAAGGTTTATTCGCTCTTTACCAAGAACGATTTGATAGGGGACAAATCATGAAAATGGTTCGATTTATTTTTACACTTTTTTTTGTTTCTATCTCTTTGTCTGCTTCTGCAGGCCCCAACTATAAAAAAGTTTTAAAAAAATGGACGCGTTCCCATCATATTTATTCCCCCCAAAATTTTAATGCTTCTCTTTTGTGGCATGCAACCCTTCTCAATACCGAGATGAAACAATCTCAGAAAAACCGTACTCATCAAGCCTACGATGTCGATGGACATTCTGTTCATTCAGCCGATTTGATGATCCCGGGTTTGGATGCCTCTCATACGGTTTTTTTCGTTTCTTTTTATTCCCAGGAAAGACGCTTTGATGACTTTTTGGATAGTCAAAAAACATGGTCGCTTAATCTTGAATGGTGCGGGAATTTTTATCAGCCTAAAATAGAAAAACTGGCCAAAAATCCCTCGCCCCTTGTAAGGCTTCTCTATCCCTATCTTGATGTTTGGTCGAAGACATACCTCGTATCTTTTGATATTCCTCCATCCTCTTGCACCAAAGAGCTTACCTTGCATTTGTCAGGCCCCGTGGCTAGGTCGGAGCTTACGTGGAAATAATTACCTCAGGGTTCCAATCCGATCTTGATGGCCGCATCTCTGAAAACGTCAGGGCTGTTCTTGTTGTTGAGTCAGCCGATTTGGCCCAAAAGATGGTTCTTGGTTTGCCCATTTTCATTCGTACATTAAGACAGCTTCGTCAGGCTGGTTTCAAAGAAATTTGGATGGTCTCCAGACACCTTGAAAATTTAAGACCCCTGTTAAACCGTTTTGGCATGCTTGAATATATCCAGTTGTCCCACGATACCCCTCATTTTGAGAGTGGTGTTTCTATTTTTTCGGCACAGTATCATTACGAGTCTGAATTTATTCGTTGGGTCCATGTCAAGAAGATCACCAATCCGAGTGATTATTTGGGAAAGATAAACCCCATGTGGTGGCATCGTTTGGAAGATTCCAAGGCCAGTTTGAAGGCGATTGAAAAAAAGATTTTTCAAAATATTAAAGACAAAACCGAAGGCTGGGTGGCTCCCCACCTTAACAAGCCTGTTTCTTTTGCGATGACCAGGCAGTTGGTTAAAACAGATTTAAGCCCCAATACCATTACTTTTGTTAATTTGGCTTTGGCTGTTTTGACAGCTCTTTTGATCATGAACAACAATTATGGGTGGAGAGTGTTAGGGGCTATTTTGATGCAGTTTTCTTCCATTATAGATGGTTGCGATGGTGAAGTGGCCAGAATAAAGATCTTATCCAGCCGCTTTGGAGCCTGGTTTGACACGATAGCGGATGACTTGGCCAATAATCTTTTTTGGCTTGGGGTTTTTGTCGGTCTTTTCAGGACAACGGGAAACACTTTTTATTTCAATGGGGGATGGGTCCTTTTTGGGCTGTCTTTTTTGGTGAGTCTTTTTCTTTATTACCAGATGATGACACGGACAAAGAGTGCCAATGTGAAGGATTTTGTACCGGCATGGTCTGATAAACCGGCATCAGCCAAAGAAGGATGGTTTGAAAAAGTGCGTCCCCTCATGAAACGGGATTTTTTTGTTTTTTTAATGTTTGTATTGCTGATTCTTGATTTAAGAGTGCTGTTATTCTGGATAAGCACAGTCGCTATTAGCGCCACATTTTTGGTCCATGGGGCGTCTTTTGTTTTGTCCTTGGTGCGACGCAGGTGATGGGTCTTTGTAGAGGTCTTGTAAGGGCCTTTGTAAGGGCCTTTGTAAGGGCAATTCATGAATTGCCCTTACATGTTCTTATATAGTTTCTTCCATTTCCATTCCGAAACAATCCATAAAAAATTAAGTGGAATAGTAATGTAAAAAAAGACAAACAACAGCCCGGCTGGCGTCCATGGGGCCAAAAGAATTCCTAAAATCATGAGGGTGTTATGATGGCTTTCACCCAGCCAGCTCCACAAACGCATCACAGGAGTCAAGTTTAACCTGGCTTCCTCTTGTTGCTCTAAGGAGGGGAAGATGGATGTTTTTTGATGTTTTCCCCTTACAAAGAAATACATCTGAAAAGCCATACACACACATAAAAAACAGGTGAGAATATTTTTCTTTTTCCATTCTTCCTTGAGCAAGACTCTAATTTGAGAAAGGTCGAGATCTTTATCCGAATAACCAGGTTGTACCCGCTCGAGATATTTTATTTTTACACCATCATAGCGCCAGCAATGGACAACAAAAAAGAAACCGGCAGTCGACATGAGTAAAGTGATGTGGGGGATGGGGTGTTTGGTAAAGTAGGGACTGCGGTCCAGTAAGATCCAGAAACTGACAATCCATATCATGTCAAAAACACCATCGATGATGCGGCCAAAAGGGTTTTTATTTCCTGTAAGCCTGGCTACCTGGCCGTCACTGCAATCAAAAATGATGGCCATGACCATGCAAAGGGCGGAAGCCCAGAAATGCTCATGAAAAACAAAAAGTGAGGCTAATAACCCACTAGCCAGGCTTAAACCCGATATCATGTTTGGAGAAAATTTTAATTTAATGAAAAGGGGAACAAGCTTGTGAGCCAGTTTCCTGTAAAAAACGACATCCAGCCATTCTTCAACAGCCGCTGGCTTGAGGGATTTTTCAAAAGTCATGTTTTGGTTTGTCATGCAAGGTTCCAATTTAATCGGATGTGTTCAAGATCTTCCAATGTATCCACTTCCGACCATAGATAATCTTTTGTGGGAACAAGGGCCACTTTTTCATATTTATCCAGCGAGTTGGATATCACATCCTCATAATAAAGCTGGTTGTTTGAAGAGTTGGCAAAAGTGGTTTCCATCATTGATCTTAAAGTGAGGGCATTTTTTTCTGAAAAACGACATAAACCAATGAACTCACCATGGGCTTTGGATAAAGGAATTTTTTTCCCCAGCTCAATGATGGCATTGTCTGCGTTGGCGCGTGCTTTAAGAGCTTCTTCATCCAGGCGCTCGATGCGTATATCTGTCACCATGGCATTTTTGGAGTCTGTTTCAAGGCAAAGATTCAAAAGTTTTGGATCAAACAATAGGTCGCCATCAAATAGGACAAAAGATCCGGTGAGTTGTTTTAAAGCCAGGAATAGGGAATAGCCCGTATTGGTTTCGTTATATTTTTTATTGATGACAAACTGAACGGGCAGGTTTGGATAAGTATTGTGGATATGTTGGCTAATCTGTTCCGCCTCAAAACCAAGGACAATGATGAATTTTTTGATGTGATGGTTCAGACAGGTTTTAATGGTCCTTGAAATAAAAGATTCTCCCGCTATTTCAAGAAGGCATTTGGGTTTATTAAGTGTAAGAGGATGGAGTCTAGTTCCCATGCCTGCAGCAAGAATGATGGTTGTGTAATTCATTTTATCTTGGTGGGGAACCCCCGATTTAAAAATCATGCATGAAAAAATCCGCACCACTTCCCGTATTTGACATGCCACCGGCTTCAGCATCATCTGTTCCTGCGCCCAGCGGGACATCAAATTGTTCAAGCTCAACTTCTTTGGGATATACAAACTCGGTCACGGGAATATCTTTGAGAGCTTCTTGCATATAATACAAAAAAATGGGAGCGGCGGTTTTCCCGCCCGTTTCACGGGAACCGATTTTTTTGACCTGGTCAAAACCCACCCAGACCCCGGCAAATAGTTCAGGGGTAAACCCGACAAACCATGTGTCCGATTCTTCATTGGTGGTTCCTGTTTTTCCTGCGGCGGGTCTTTTAAGTTCTTTGACTTTGTATCCCGTTCCAAAATTGACGACGTCATTCATCAAATGCATCATGGTGTAAGCGGTCTTTGGAGAAATGGCATATCCTTGGGGGATATAATTTCCGTAAAGTATTTGTTTTTCGATATCACTTAAGGTGAGTTTGTCTTTTTTGATCCATTCCTCACCTTCCTTCAAGCGGTTCGGGTCAAGTTGTACTTTCACTTTAACAGGTTCGGCGGTGTCGTCAGGGGCAGGGTTTACGACAGGAGCTTCCTTTTTTGGCTGTGCATTAAAAGCGATTCTTTCCTTGGGAACGTATTCTTCAAGTGTATTTCCATAACGATCAACAATTTTGGTGATAAAAACAAGATCGGGCAAAACACCTCCTGTTGCAAATACTCCAAAGGCACGGCTTACTTCAAAAAGGCGCATGTCGTTGGCTCCCAAGGCCATGGCATAATATTTTTGAATGGGGGACTCGACTCCCAGTTTTCGGGCATAGGCATCTATATATTCAACACCGATGTCCATGAGAATACGTACGGAAACAATGTTTCGCGAAAAAACGAGCCCGTTCCTGAAAGGAGTGGGGCCCTTGTATTCACCTCCATAATTTTGAGGGGACCAAAATTTTCCGGGGAGATATTCATAATAAATGGGAGAATCATCAATGATGGTTTCAGGCGTGTAGCCTTTGTCGAGGGCGGCTGAATATAAAAGGGGTTTGAAAACCGAGCCTGTTTGCCTGAAGGCCTGCATCGCCCGGTTGTATTCACTTTTTGAAAAATCTTTTCCTCCCACCATGGCTTTGACAAACCCGGTGTGTTGATCATAGGAAAAAAGGGCACTTTCAGCTTCAGGAATTTGTTCCAGGCTGAAGTAGGTTTGTCCTTTGGCATAGCCCTTTTCCTGATATTCCTTTTCGGAAGGTTCCTTTAATTTAACCCAAATAACATCTCCTTGGTAAAAAGTCCCCTTGGGATCTTTTACATAGGTGGCGTCATCATAACCTGCTGAGTTGAGATTTCGCTTACGGGCCCATTTGTAGTCGTGGACACGTATCAAACCGGAAATATTTCCAACCAAAACATTTACGGTTTGCCCTTGAGAATCAAGTTTTGTGACCACCGCTTTATAGTAAGTGTTGGGAGCTAAGGGAGCTTTTGTTTTCAGGATTTCGTCGTCGGGAAGCGGGTGCATAAAATCCCAGTTTGGGTTTTCACGAGTAAGGCGTAGTTGTTCTTTTTTTGTGAAATTACGGATAGAGTCTTCTGAGTCGAGTTTTTGCAATGGGCCAGAATAACCCTCCCGTTTATCTAATTCGGCCAAACCTCTTGAAACGGCTTTGTCAGCAGCTTGTTGCATTTTCAAATCAAGAGTGGTGTAAATTTTAAGCCCATGAGTATAGGGAACCTGCTCGCCATATTTGGCCTGAATGGTTCTGCGGACATATTCGGTAAACCATGGGGCATATTGATTGTTATATTCCTTGTCTGTGCCCGCCTTGTAAACGGTAAGATGGGCCTGTTTGGCTGTTTTGGCTTGTTCTTTGGTGATATAGCCCACGGCATACATCCGGTCGATAATGTATTCCTGACGGTTTTTGGCCATTTTGGAATTGGTCAGGGGGGAATAGGTGGAAGGGGCCTTGGCCAAACCTGCAATCAGGGCGGCCTCGGCAATGTTTAGCTCCTTGGCTGATTTGTGAAAATAATTTTGGGCTGCCGCTTCAATGCCGTAGGCACGGTTCCCAAAGAATGTCTGATTCAAATAAAGATATAAAATTTCATTCTTGCTGAATTTTTTTTCAATTTCGGTGGCAAGCATGGCTTCTTTTATCTTGCGTTCGAAGGTGCGTTCACGAGTCAAAAGAAGGGATTTGGTGACTTGTTGGGTGATGGTGGAGCCCCCTTGGACAACGTGGCCGGCTTTCAGGTTTTCGAGCATGGCGCGGGCGATACCCCAATAGTCAATTCCCTTGTGATCATAAAACCGGTCATCTTCACCGGCCACAACAGCCTGAATGGCCACTTTGGGAAGTTCTTCCGGTTTGAGCAAGATTCTTTTCTCCGTCCAGAATTCGCCGATCTTGCTTTCGTTTTTATCGTAAACTTCGGAAACAACGGGAGGATTGTAGTCTTGAAGAGTGTCTAGTTTGGGAAGATCGTTTCGATAGTAGGCAATAAGACCTGTAAAACTGATGAGAAGAAATACAAAAAAAGCCAGGATGCCATAGATGATTCCCCTGACCAATTTAGTAAGCTGCCTTGCATTTGAATTTGATTTTTTCCTTCTCATGAAACCAATTCTTTTAACATAGTCGCCTAAAGGGGGACAAGGAATTTGGCGTGTCGGTAGCCTTTTGAATTAAGAATTGATTTGCCCGAGGATCCATCCTATAAAGAAAAACCACTTTTTTAAAAAGCGCGAGTGGCGGAACTGGCAGACGCACTAGATTCAGGTTCTAGCGGCCGCAAGGCTGTGGGGGTTCAATTCCCCCCTCGCGCACAAATTTGCGGTAGCAAATTTGTTCCGATACACGATACACGGAAGGAAAACTTGCAAAGCAAATGTTGAACAAACTAACAGTCTGTTGATAAACTCAAATTGACCCTTCGACAAGCTCCCTCCAGAGGCGGGCAAGCAGGGTGTCCATTATTTTTCAATTACCTATAGGACATGGTGAGCTCCGTCGAACCATGAAATGGGACTTTATCAACAGACTGCTAATACAAAGTATAAAAAAACCAACTTTTGCCTTCCACATAAATCATGAAATCAAAACACCATTTTTCTCGTCAAAAAAAAATACATTCACCTAAACCTGAAAAATCTAGCCAGAAAAAACTTGTCGGCAGCTTAAAACTGCATCGTGATGGGTATGGTTTTGTTCTGCCTGATAACCCCGATGAACCCGATGTTTTTATTCCTCCGCGCTTTATTAACGGGGGGCTGCCCGATGATAAAGTTGAAGTGGATGTTTGGGCGACCCCGGGTGATCTGCGCCGGGAAGGCCGCATTCTACGGGTTGTCGAACGTGGCCGCAAACGCTGGATCGGAACCTTGGAACAAAAGGGGCGTGTTTTTTTCGTTGTGAACCATGATTATTCAACCGACATCGTCATGGTTGTTTCGGGGAAAAATCTCAAATCGTCCCTTGTTGGCAAACGGGTTTTGGTTGAAATTGATGATGCGGGGGCCTTTTCAAACCCCATGACGGGGCAGGTGGTTGAAGTGTTGGGGGCTCCCCTTGAAAAAAACACGGAAATCGCCTCCATTTTGGCCAAGCATGCCATCGAGCGCGAGTTTCCCTCCGCCGTTGAGCACGAATCAAAATTATTAAGTGATTCTCTTGATGAACATGAAGTTTTAAAACGAATTGATTTGCGGAAAATTCCGCTTATCACCATTGACGGAGAAACGGCCCGTGATTTTGATGATGCTGTTTATGCCACCAAAAAAGGGAAAAATTATCTTCTCTATGTTTGCATTGCCGATGTGGCCCATTATGTAAGGCTTGGGAAACCACTTAATGCCGAGGCCTTCAAGCGTGGCACCTCTGTTTATTTTTCCGATTTCTGTGTGCCCATGCTTCCTGAAAAACTTTCCAACCATCTTTGCAGCTTAAGGCCCAATGAAGATCGGCTGGTTCTCTGTTGCGAAATTGAATTTGGCCCGGATGCCACCCCGCTTCATGTTCGTTTGTATGAAGCGGTTATGAACAGCTGGCATCGCGCGACTTATACCGAGGTGCAAAAAGCGCTTGATTCCCATTTTCATCAAACCCGTTTTCAACCCAAAATCATTGAAAGCATCAAGGCGATGAAGGAAGTGGCCGATTTGCTCATCAAACTTCGCAAGGACAGGGGAGCCATTGAATTTGATTTGCCGGAAGCGAAAGTTATTTATGATGAAGCCGGCCAAATGATGGCCATTAGCAAGACGGAGAGGTTCTTTGCCCATTTACTTATCGAGGAACTCATGATCGCCGCCAATGTCGCTGTGGCTACTTATTTTGCGCAAAATCATATTCCCCAAATCTATCGTGTGCATGAAGAACCGGATGCTTTCAAGCTGGAAGAATTTGAAAAATTTGTGAAAGGGCTTTCCATTAAAAAGCATGTGGACCGTCTGCGGCATCCCAAGGATTTTGCCCATTTTTTGGCGTCCATCCATGCTCATCCCATGTTTGATGTGGTCAGTCAGGTTTTGTTGCGTTCGATGAAACAAGCTTCTTATTCGCCCAAGAACAAGGGGCATTTTGGGCTGGCTTTAAGAAACTATGCCCATTTCACCTCGCCCATCCGGCGTTATCCTGATCTGTTGGTGCATCGGCAATTAAAGACTTTGCTGCATTCCTCCAAAGAGGGGGTTGTTTCCTATAGTCCCAAACATGTTTCCAAGCCGGAGATCAAGCGGCATGGAGCGGCAAAGCTTCTGTCTGTTGAAGATCTGGAAGGTATGGCTGCACAGTCCTCGCGCAGGGAGCGCGAGGCCATGGAGGCGGAACGCGAAATGTTTGATTTGTACCGTGTGTGGTTCATGGAAAAATATGTGGACAATGTCTTTGAAGGGAAAGTGCGGCGGATTGTCAAGTTTGGCCTGTTTGTCGAATTGATTCCCCATTTTGTGGAAGGCCTGTTGCATGTGCGTGACATGAGCGATGATTTTTATATTTATGACGAAAAACATATCCGTTTTGTGGGCCGGAAAAGAAGAAAGTCTTTCGGCGTGGGGGACAAAGTGCGGGTATTTATCAAGGAAACTTCAGTGGCGGACCGGATGGTTTATTTGGGGATGGAGAAAAGGCACACATCATCTGTTTGACAAGTTGGTGTCTTTATTTTAAAGGGGTAAAACTTTTTTCGTGCTTGCGGCCTTGTGCCGCGGGTCACGATCCGCCTTCGGCGGATTTGCGGGAGTAGCTCAGTGGTAGAGCTCTTCGTTGCCAACGAAGAGGTCGCGGGTTCGAGCCCCGTCTCCCGCTCATTTAAATGAGTTAGTAGGGGCGAATCTTGTATTCGCCCAATAATGAATTTTCCCTCACGCCCTCCGAAAAGCCATCATATATCCCCAATTAAATGTTCCTGCGCGGGCAAAACGGTTAGAGGCTCGAATTCCCATTTCGGAGGCAAAGGGACGGTAGGGTTTTATGCCCATTTCCCGTAATTGATTTCCATGAAAAGGACGGGGCGCATAGGCAAGGGTTGTGATTTTCCCTCTTTTTTCCTCCAAATGAGCCACAGATTCAGCCAAAACATGGAGATCTTCAGTGACCAAAAAACCAAGGCCTCCCGGTTGTAAAACATCAAGACTGGTGTCCAGCATGCTTTTGGCACTGTGCGCCAATTGATCTCCATCGGTCGAGCACGGGTAAAAAATAGAACTGACTCGAGCTCCATGCCGTCCTGCTGTGTGAAGCGAGGTATCATGCAGACCTTGATAAAAAGAAGATGAGTCAGGCACACCGCGAGTTTGGGTTAAAACTGTATATGTGGCATTGCTAGGATTGTTACGTCCGTGGGGACGTCCCAATGTTTTTTCTTCTTGAACACTCAAGGACTCATCCAGATCCAAACCTAAAAACGAGGCCATAGAAAATTTTCGGGCCAATTGGCATAGGGTGTCCCCATTCCCTGTTCCTAAATCAATCCATAAATCTCCCTGACTCAAGGTAAGACCTCCAAGCAGAGCTGCCATAGTGGCTAGATTCACTTCAACATGGTTTGTTCTGCGAAAGGAAGGAGGGGGCCATGTAAATAAATTCCGCCAGGAAAAGAAAAGGGGTGCGGTGTATTTTTGAAGCAGGACATTGTCAATCACATCTTCATCAAACGAATCGATAGGAGATTCGGGAAAATCCAATTCCAAGGGGCTTAATAATTTTGGATGTTCTGTCAACTGGCCGAGCATGGGTTCATGATCGCGCATGCGAATCAATAAAGTGCGGATGTAGCTTAGGGTCTCCTTAAGTTGCAGAGGCCAAACATCGGCTTGCGACAAATAAACTTTAATTTGCGTAAGGATTCCTTCAGCTGATTCACGTAAGTTTTCGCCTAATTGTACCAAGGCCCTTATTTGAGTGGGGGTTGGTTTGCCTTTGTGTGATTTGAGAGCCTCCAACCGTCTTGTTTCAGTGCCTAAATCTATAGCGATGCGTATTGAAAAGGTCCCTAAAATTTCTTTTCTTTCTTCGGTCCCTTCCCGCCCACCAAACGCCAGATAAAGACCATGTTCAAAAGCTTGCAGAAGTTCAAGGGGTGTGGCGTCAGGACGGGTAACATGATCCACCCAGTCTTGGAATGGGGGGACAAAAAAATCCCGCGAAGCGGCCTGTATTTGGGAGACGATGGAGCTCATGGTTTTTTCCGGTTTGGTAACTTATCGGAAGGGGAAGGAAAAAGTTGTTGCAAAATTTTGTTGATTTATACTCCATTTGGAGTATAAGTGGGGTATGAAAGTCAAGACATCAATCACACTATCTTCTTCTGTTTTAAGTCGACTCGATCGGGCCCTGGGGCAGGACGAAACCCGGTCCGAAATCATTGAAAAGGCCGTTCTTGCCTTTTTGGAACAAATGGCCCGAACGCTTCGGGAAAGTCGGGATTTAAAAATACTCAACAAGAAGGCCAGGGCTTTGAACAAAGAGGCGGAAGATACGCTTAGCTACCAGGTGGATTTATGAAACGAGGAGATCTCTACAGGGTTTACAAACCGGGCAAGCAAGACCCGAAAAAATTCCGTGTATTCGTCATTGTTAGTCGAAACACATTATTGGGGTCCCAATTTTCAACCTGCATTTGCGCCCCTGTTTATTCCCGCTATGACGGCCTTTCAACCCAAGTGGCCATTGGCACCGAAGAAGGGCTCAAACATTCCAGCTCCATTCACTGTGACGAATTGGTCAGCCTTCCCAAATCATCACTCACCCATTTCATAGGATCACTTTCCCCCGAAATAATGGAAGAACTCAATTCATCCCTCAAAATAGCGCTTGCTGTGGAGTGATGGGAAGCATTGGCGGCGCCTACCAACCATTCTGCTAAGACCATTTTTAATCTCCCAGATTCCGGTTGCCGCTTTGAAAGCGATGGTTTAGTATTCTCGCCCATGTCTGAAAAAATAGATCAGTATCGCAACAAAATTGATTCCATCGACGATCAAATCCTGAAGCTTTTGTCAAAGCGCGGTGAATGTGCTCTGGCCATTGGCAAGCTTAAAGGAAAAGAGGGTGCGGCCATTCATGTGCCGGCCAGGGAAAAAAACATTTTTGACCGCCTCATTCAGACAAATCCCGGTCCTTACAAGCCTGAAGGGATTCAATCCATCTTCCGAGAAATTATTTCAGCCACCCGGGCAGTTGAAGCTCCTGTGCGTGTGGCTTTTCTTGGGCCGGAAGCCACGTTCACCCATATGGCGGCAGTTAAATATTTTGGATCTTCTTCGCAAATGTTGCCGGTTAAAAGTATCCAGGCCATTTTTGAAGATGTTGAAAAAGGACACAGCGATTATGGCGTGGTTCCCATTGAAAATTCAAGTGAAGGGGTGGTTAGCCATACCCTGGATATGTTTGCCAATTCAAATTTGAAGGTGTGTGGTGAAATGGTGCTAAGGGTAAGCCATCATTTGTTAAGCCATGAAACGGATTTAAATGCCATCAAGGTGGTCTATTCCCATCCCCAAGCCCTGGCTCAATGCCGCAACTGGCTGGCCAATCATCTTCCCCATGTTGTTCTTAAAGAAACGGAAAGTACGGCCATGGCCGCAAAGCTTGCGGCCGAAGAAAATGGGGTTGCGGCTATCGCTTCTGAAATTGCGGCCAGCGTGTATCAACTTCCCGTTTTGGAGCAAAGTATTCAGGATCAAACCCAAAACTATACCCGTTTTTTGGTCATAGGGACTCATGCTGCAGGCAAAACAGGGGGAGATAAAACATCTATTTTGTTTGTGGCCCGCGATGAAGTGGGGGCGCTCTACAAAATTTTGGGACCTCTGGCCAAGGCTAAAGTGAATCTTTCTAAAATCGAATCCCGTCCCTTGAAAAAGAAGGCGTGGGAATACATGTTTTTTGTCGATTTGGACGGACACGCCGAAGACAAGCGCATTGCCAAAGCGCTGGAAGAGGTAAAAAAACGATGCTCCATTTTCAAAATTTTGGGTTCGTATCCGAAGAGTGCCGTCGTGGCTTAACGGGATTTGATGTATGTTTCAAAAAGTAGCCATTTTGGGTGTAGGATTGATTGGTGGGTCTTTTGGATTGGAACTTAAACGCAGGCGCTTGGCGCGCCAGGTTGTAGGCGTCGGTCGTTCCAAGGCTAATCTTATTCAAGCAAAAAAAAGAAAGCTCATCGACACCATTGGGGTCAATCTTGAGTCAAGTGTTCGTGATGCCGACCTTGTAGTGCTTGCAGGTCCGGTTCAAGCTATTTTAAGACATTTAAAAGATATCGCTCCCCATTTAAAAAAAGGGGCCATTGTCATTGATGTTGGCTCAACCAAACAAACCATTGTTGATCAGGCTTCCAAAAAACTTCCCAAACATGTTTTCTTTGTGGGGACTCACCCCCTGGCCGGTACTGAAAAATCGGGAGCTATGGCGGCCATTCCCGATTTGTTTCGGGGAAAGTCATGTTTGATCACGCCTGTGGCGACGACACATCCGGTTGTCCTTAAAAAAGTGATGCAGGTTTGGCAAAAAATGGGAGCCAAGACCATTCTTGTTCCTCCCAAAGAGCACGACCGGCTTTTGGCTTATACCAGCCATTTGCCGCAAGTAATGGCCACCACTCTGATGAATGTTATTAGTCAAGGGTTGCCCATCGAGACGATCAAGCAATTTTCAGGGGGAGGTTTTCGTGATACCACGCGCATTGCAGCTTCTCCTGCAGAAATGTGGCGGGACATCTGTTTTTCCAACAAGCCCCATCTTTTGAAAGCCATAAAAATTTTTCAGAAAGAACTCACAAAAATTTCCAATTTTCTTTCCAAAGGAAAACAAAAGAAAATGTTGAACTATTTTGAATCCGCTCAGTCCCTAAGACAAAAAATCTCATGAACTCAATCACGATTCATCCTGCCCAAAAACTTGAAGGGGCTATCACTGTTCCAGGGGACAAGTCCGTTTCCCATCGTGCCGTGATGTTTGGTTCGTTGGCTGAAGGGGAAAGCCGTGTTGAAAATCTGCTTTTGGGCGAAGATGTTTTGTCCACCATGCGTATTTTTCAACAACTGGGGGTGCGCATGTCCCACAAACCAGAGGATTTAAGTCCCAGTGACACCCTTGTTATTTCCGGGGTGGGGCTTGATGGCTTAAGGCCCTCCGATCAAATTTTAGATTGTGGTAATTCCGGCACAACCATGCGTCTGCTTCTGGGGTTGTTGGCCGCCCAGCCTTTTACATCACGTTTTACCGGAGATGCCTCTCTTAATCGTCGCCCGATGGAAAGGGTGATCGAACCTCTTAAAAAAATGGGGGCCCAGTTTGAAGTCAACCACGAGGCGAGTGGAAGACGCATCATTACGGTGAAGGGGAATAAAAATTTAAAAGGCATTGATTACACAATGCCGGTGGCCTCAGCTCAGGTGAAATCGGCTATTTTGTTGGCAGGATTGTATGCCAAAGGGGAGACAGTGGTGCATGAACCTGCCCAGTCGCGTGACCATACGGAACGCATGCTTAAAGGTTTGGGGGCTTTCTTCAAATCAAGAAAACTGACCCATTCTGTTCGTCCGGGGTCAAAGCTTAAAAATTTTCAGATGAGGGTGCCCGGTGATTTTTCAAGTGCTGCTTTTTTTATGGTGGCAGGGCTTGTGGTTCCTCATTCAAAACTTCTTATTCAAAATGTGGGTGTGAATCCGACGCGGGATGCCCTGATGAGTGTGCTAGAAGAAATGGTTGTTTCCAAGAAGGGGAGTAAAGAAAAAAAACTTTCGCTTGTAGATAAACGCGAAGTGTCCGGTGAACCCGTGGCGGATATTGAAGTTTTAAGTGCGGATCTTAAAGCCATATCCATTGGTGGGGATATTATTCCAAAACTCATTGATGAGATTCCCGTTTTTTCAATTGCTGCGGCTAGGGCCAAAGGGGATTCTGTGGTTGCCGATGCCAAAGAATTGCGGGTCAAGGAAAGCGATCGCATCAAAACCATGTGCCAGCATTTAAAAACCTTGGGAGTGGGGGTTGATGAAAGAGAAGATGGCTTTAAGGTTCATGGCGGCAAACCCTTTCCTTTTAAGGCAGGGAAGTTTCAAAGCTTTGGTGACCATCGCGTGGCGATGAGTTTGGCTGTTGCGGCGCTTGTTGCTGATGGCCCTTCCGTCATTGAAGATATCGACTGTGTGGCCACTTCTTTCCCCGGTTTTTTTGATCTTCTTTTGAAATTATCGCTAAAGTCGGTGTAAATTTCCCCTCCAAATTTAAGTCTATATAAGTAAGTCTATATAAGTAAGTTGACAAATAAGGGATCGGTTTATAAGTAAGAAGTTGAATTACGAGTGATGAGTCATGAGAAAAATTTTGGTCTCATCACTCATCACTCATAACTAAAAGGAGTCCACCCCATGTCCACCACTCAAGATATTACCGAAAAAAACAAATCCATTGCCCTGGCCCTTTCCAGCATTGAAAAGCAGTTTGGCAAAGGTTCCATCATGCGATTGGGGGACGATGAAGCCTCAAGAAACAAGGCCATTGATGCCATCCCCACCGGGTCGCTGGCTTTAGATATTGCCCTGGGTATTGGGGGGCTTCCTCGTGGACGTATTGTTGAAGTTTACGGCCCGGAATCATCGGGGAAAACAACACTCACCCTCCATGTGGTGGCTGAAGCCCAAAAACTGGGAGGAATTTGTGCCTTTATTGATGCTGAGCATGCCTTGGATGTTCAATATTCCAAAAAAATTGGGGTTAAAACGGAAGATCTTCTTATTTCACAACCCGATTATGGCGAACAAGCTTTAGAAATTGCTGAAACCCTTGTCCGTTCCAATGCCGTGGACGTGATTGTGATTGATTCAGTGGCGGCTTTGGTTCCCAAAGCAGAAATCGAAGGGGAAATGGGGGATGCCACCATGGGGGCCCAGGCCCGTTTGATGAGTCAGGCTTTGCGCAAGCTGACAGCCACTGTGGCCCGTTCCAAAACCCTTCTTATTTTTATCAACCAAATCCGTATGAAAATCGGTGTGATGTTCGGGAATCCTGAAACAACTACTGGAGGTAACGCCCTCAAGTTCTATGCCAGCGTACGCATGGATATTCGTCGCATTGGGGCGATTAAACAAGGAGAACAAATGGTAGGGAATCGTACCCGTGTGAAAGTTGTAAAAAACAAGGTGGCTCCTCCTTTTCAGGAAGTGGAATTTGATATGTTTTACAATCAGGGTATTTCCAAAGAATCGGATATTTTAAATTTGGCTGTGGAACATGAACTTATTGAAAAAAGCGGTTCCTGGTTTTCTTATGGCCCCGAACGCATTGGGCAGGGGCAGGAAAATGCTGTTCAATTTTTGAAACAAAACAATGGCATCACCCAAAAAATTGAAACCGAGATCCGCAAATTGGCAGGGCTTGGTGGGCCGGAAGCAGCAAAGGCCGCGTTGGTTGCAGAGAAAGATAAAAAAGCGGTGAAGAATTAACATATCTCCGTAGGGCGAACCTTGCCTGCCCGCCTCAGGAGGGTGTTCGCCCTACAATCCAATATCCATGACAGGCAACGAAATCCGCGAAAAATTCCTTAAATATTTTGAAAGCAAAAAACATAGCCGTGTTGCGTCAGCATCGCTTGTGCCCCAAAACGATCCGACCCTGTTTTTTGTCAATGCCGGCATGGTTCCCTTTAAAGACGTTTTTACCGGGCAGGAAAAACGTCCGTATTCCCGCGCTACCAGCTCTCAGAAATGTTTGCGTGTTTCTGGCAAGCATAACGATTTAGAAAATGTCGGCCGCACACCGCGTCACCATACTTTTTTTGAAATGCTGGGCAATTTCTCCTTCGGTGATTATTTTAAAAAAGAGGCGATTGCCTATGCTTGGGAATTTTTAACCAAGGAAGTCGGCATTCCCAAGGAATGGCTCTGGATTACGGTGTTTCGCGAAGATGACGAGGCCGAACAAATTTGGATGAAGGAGCAGGGAGTGCCCAAGGAACGCATTCTTCGTCTGGATGAAAAGGATAATTTCTGGTCCATGGGCGAAACGGGACCTTGCGGACCATGCTCAGAAATCCACGTGGATTTAAAACAATTGCATGGAGAGGGCGTTGCGAAAGGAAACCCAGCGATCAATGATGCCGATTTTATGGAAGTGTGGAACTTGGTCTTCATGCAGTTTGACCGGGATGCTTCCGGAAAAATGACACCCCTTCCCAAACCCTCCATCGACACCGGCATGGGCTTGGAGCGCTTGGCGGCAGTCCTCCAAAAAAAGAAAAGCAATTACGACACCGATTTATTCCAGCCCATCCTCCAATATTTTGCGAAGCGCACCGGGAAGGTTTATGGGGCCAACCCCAATGACGATGTCAGCCTGCGTGTTTTGTCGGATCATCTCCGCGCTGCGGGATTCCTCGTTGGCGATGGCGTGCAACCCTCCAATGAGGGACGGGGTTATGTTCTTCGCCGCATTATGCGCCGGGCGATCCGCCATGGAAAAATTTTGGGGATGAAGGAACCCTTTTTTCACGAAGGTATCGGCATTCTTGTCCGCGAAATGGGGGGCGCTTATCCGGATTTGAAGAAGAATCAGAGTTTCATCGAGAAGGTAGTGAAGACTGAAGAAGAGAGATTTTTGGAGACACTTGAAAACGGGTTAGGGGTTTTAGAGGAAAAGATGGATCGAGCAATAAAGCAAGGACGGAAGGAAGTAAGCGGGGAATTGGCATTTCGGCTGTATGATACCTTCGGTTTTCCTCTAGATTTAACACAACTTATTGCGGAAGAACGCGGCTTGATAGTGGATCAGAGTGAATTTGATCGCAAAATGGATGAGCAAAAAAAGCGCGCGCGGGCCGCCTGGAAGGGGTCGGGGCAGGAGAAGGTCGGCGAAATTTATCGCCAGATTTTCAATGAAAAAGGAAAAACAAAATTTGTGGGTTACGAAGCGCTTGTCGCTGACTCAAAGATCACGGCGTTGTTGGTCGAGGGGCAGGTGGCCAAAGAAGTGAATGTTGGGCAAAGTGTTGAAGTCTGTCTCGATCAAACGCCTTTCTACGGTGAGTCTGGCGGACAGATGGGAGATTCCGGAATAATTTCTTCCTCGAGCGGAAAAATACAAATAGAAGACACGCAAAAACCTGTTGATGGTTTGTGGGTGCACCACGGAAAAGTTTTGAGCGGAAGTTTTAAAGCGGGAGAGAAGGTTCATACAGAAGTAAGTTCGGCGACGCGAAGGCCAACGATGCTCAATCATACAGGTACGCACATCCTTCATGCTGCTCTCCGCGAAATTCTTGGAGATCACGTCAAACAAGCCGGTTCGTTAGTGGATGCGGAGCGCCTGCGTTTTGATTTTAGTCATTTTGAAGCCCTAACGCCCGAACAAATCCAAAAAATTGAAACACGAGTGAACGAAGTGATCCAGGCCAATTACCCGGTCACGAAGGAAGAAATGAGTTTGGAACAGGCCCAAAAGAAGGGCGCTCTTGCTTTTTTCGGCGAAAAATATGGCGACCGTGTACGTGTGGTAACCGTGGGCCCCTACAGCATGGAGTTTTGCGGGGGCACGCATTTGAATGCCTCGGGCGAAATCGGTCTGTTTAAAATCACGAGCGAGTCCTCCGTTGCCTCCGGAGTGCGCCGTATCGAAGCCATCACGGGGATGGCGGCCTTCAAAGCCTTCCAGGAACAGGAGCGAACGCTCAAACAATTAGCCGATACTCTGAAAGCAACACCGTTGGAAGTTTCGGATCGTGTCAAGAAGATGAATGACCGTATGAAAGCTTTGGAGCAGGAAATTTCAAAACTAAAAACCAAGGTTGCCAGCGGTGGAGCCGGTGCCGATTATATGTCCCAAGTGAAGGAGATCAACGGAGTCAAATTGCTCGCGTTTGAAGCAGAGATCGATGACCCCAAAGCGCTGCGAGATTTCTCCGACCAGGTCAAAAATCGTCTGGGAAGCGGCATTGTTGTGCTGGCCTCCAAATCTGACGGAAAAGTTTCTTTGCTCGTCACGGTTAGCAAGGATTTGACATCAAAATACCAAGCCGGAAAAATTGTTGGTGAACTGGCACAGATTGTCGGTGGTAAAGGGGGTGGTCGGCCGGATATGGCGCAGGCAGGGGGAAATCAGCCAGAAAAAATTTCAGAGGTTTTTAAGAGAATAACCGAATTATTGTAGGCGAACCTTGTGTTCGCCCGTAAATAAGGGCGCAGCAAGCAGCGCCCGTACGGGTCACCTGCCTGAGGCAGGCACGGCGCGACCTGTCACTACCGTTAATGGACGAACACCCTCCAAAGGCGGACAGGTAAGGATCGCCCCTACACATTATCCTCTTTAAACACATGCAAACCACATTCCTTGTGGTCATCGCCCTTAACATTAAACCAGCGCCAACGACCGGCGCGGCGGGGTTCTCCAGGGCCGATGGGGGTGGTGCAAATCACACAGCCGAGCGATTCGTAAAACCACCCGTTTTTATTTTCTTTAAGGAGAGGGTGGAGGGGGACTTTGTTTTTGGCGATGTAATCGCGCAATTGTTTTTCTGTCCAGTCGACAAGGGGGGCCACTTTTAAAATGGGCCTTTTTTTGGGGCCATGTTCAATGATCTGGAATTTTTTTGTACCGGCCCGCGATTCGGACTGGTCAGTTCGTAAACCCGTAAGCCACACATCCAAGGTTTCAAGTACGCGTTCGTTGGGTTCTACTTTGCGCAATTGGCAGCAGTATTCCTGTTTTTCTTTGCTATCAAAAAAGAGGAATTCTCCATGGTCTTTGACCATTTTTTCGATTTTTTTTGGATCGGGTTTGAGGCGTTCTATTTTGAATCCGTATTTTTTTTCGATTTCACCAAAGAGGGTATAGGTTTCTGGAAAGAGGCGTAATGTGTCTATGGTAAAAATGCGGGGTCTGGCCTTTCCATGCGAGGCCATATCGATCATGACGGAACCTGTGAGTTGACCACTGGTGCCAATGGCAGCACGGTTTCCAAAACGCTTGAAGATTTCAGTGATCAAGGCTTGGGGGTCGCTGATTTTTTCTAGGTCGGGAATGATGTTTTTGTCGATGGACATGGGGTTCTTTTGTAGGGGCAGGTCTGTGACCTGCCCTCATATGGCGTCACAGACCTGCCCTCTACGGGTGGGTCACAGACCCACCCCTACATCATAAAAATTGTTTTTCTTTCAAAAATGCCAATACGTTTTCAACGCTTTTCGCCACTTCTTCTTTTCCTGTATTTAAAACCAAATCAGGCTTAAGGGGGGCTTGGTAAGGGGAAGTAATCCCCGTAAAATCGGCAATCTCACCCGCCCGGGCTTTTTTGTAGAGCCCTTTGGGGTCACGTTTTTCACAGGTGGCCAGATCAGCTTCACAATAGATTTCAAAAAAGCGTTCGGCACCGATGATTTTTTTTGCGGCTTCACGGTCTTTGCGAAAGGGCGAAATAAAAGAAGTGATGGCAAGCACATTGGCATCACAAAATAGTTTGGTGACTTCGGCCAAACGGCGGATGTTTTCGGTGCGATCCGTGTCTGAAAATCCAAGATTGCTGTTCAACCCATGGCGGATGTTGTCGCCATCTAAAACAAAGGCATTCTTTTTTAGTTGAACCAATGCGGCTTCCACTTCATGGGCAACCGTCGACTTGCCAGAACCCGAGAGGCCTGTAAACCAAAGCACCATCCCTTTTTGTCCTAGAAATTTTTCACGTTCGGCAGGTGAGACTTGACCATGATGCCAGACAATATTGGTTGCTTTTTGCCTCATGAATTGGTTGTAACACCGGCTTGATGAAATTCTCAATCAAAAAACAAGGCAAAACGGGCTTTGCCCGTTTGGGTGAAATAAGTACCCCCCATGGCATTATTCAAACCCCCGTGTTCATGCCGGTGGGAACCGTGGGCACTGTCAAGGCCCTACGCCAGGATGATCTTAAAACGCTGGGGGCGGAAATTATTTTGGGAAATACCTATCATCTTTATTTGCGCCCCGGACACGAGCTTATCAAAAGGCGGGGAGGGCTTCACAAGTTTATAAGTTGGGATTACCCCATTCTTACCGATAGCGGTGGTTTTCAGGTTTTTAGCCTGGGACGTAATCCCCAATCCCGCCAAGTTCCCCGTGATGAGGCAAATCCGGCCACTCGAAATACCAAACTTGCTCGAATTACAGAAGAAGGGGTCGAATTCCAATCTCACGTTGATGGATCCAAACATTTTATGAGGCCGGAAGATTCAATAGCCATTCAGGAAGCTTTGGGTGCTGATATCATCATGGCCTTTGATGATTGCACGCCCTATCCGGCCACCAAGGAAGAGGCGCGCACTTCAATGGAACGTACTCTCCGCTGGGAAGAACGTTCCCTTAAAGCAAAAACCCGTGAGGATCAGGCCCTGTTTGCCATTGTCCAAGGCGGCCTATATCCGGAACTAAGGAAGGAATGTCTGGAAAGGTTGATGGAGATTGGAAGTCGGGGTGGGGGATGTCATGATTTTTCCGGTTACGCCCTTGGAGGCCTCTCAGTTGGTGAGCCCATTCCTCAAATGTATGAACTAGCCGAATACAGCGCCTCTCTTTTACCCAAAGACAAACCACGTTATCTCATGGGTGTTGGGACGCCGGAAGATTTGGTTACCTGCATCGATTTTGGTCTGGACATGTTTGATTGCGTCATGCCCACGCGCAATGCCCGCAATGGCACGCTTTTTACCGAAACAGGATCTGTTGCCATCAAACAGGCCCAGTTTGCCGAAGATGACGGCCCCCTTGATGCCCAGTGTTCTTGTTTGACCTGCCGCAATTATTCCCGGGCCTATCTTCGGCATTTGCACATGTCCAAGGAAATTCTTTCATCCATTTTAAGTTCAATTCACAATTTACATTACTATTTGAATCTGATAAAAAAAATCCGTCTTGCAATTCAAGACGACCATTTTGATCAATTCAAAAAGGAATTTTTTAACAAGAGGAACCAACTATGAATCTCTTTTTTTCTTCCATGGCCATGGCCCAGGAGCAGGCAGCGGCCGCTGCACCCCAAGGCAGCCCCATCAGCATGTTTTTACCCATGATCATTGTCGTGGTTGTTTTTTATTTTCTTATTTTCCGTCCCCAACAAAAACAACAAAAGGTGCGCAAGCAGATGCTTGGCGAACTTAAACGGGGTGATGAAGTCATCACCAATGGTGGTATTTATGGCAAGGTGACCGATCTTGCTGAAGCTTATGTCATGCTTCAAATAGCGGGCAATGTTGTCGTTAAATTAGACCGCTCCCAAATAAACACAGTGTTGAATCCTGTTTCAGACAAGAAGGAGTCCTGATGAATTCCAATTGGAAGTTAAAAAGTGCAACCACTTTGGCTTTGGTTGTTTTGTCCATTTATATCTTGATTCCTTCCTTTTGGGGGATTTCCGGTTCAGGGCAAAAAAGCTGGCAAAAATTTTTCCCCCAGAAAATTTTGAACCTTGGTTTGGACTTAAGAGGGGGGCTCTACCTTGAAATGGATGTCGATCTTGATGATTCATTAAAAAACCGTGTCGATCTGCTGATTGCCGAAATGGAACGGTCTTTTCCCAAAGAGACTTTTGCCGATCTTAAGCTTTCACGCATGGACCCTACAAATAACGTTCGTGTTCAAATTCCTTCAAGCCAATCTTCCGACTTTATAAATAAACTCAAGGACATTTTTGGGGATATTTTTGTCAAAGGGGAATCCGTTGAAAACGGGTTCGAGCTAAAATTGGCTGATCCTTATGTGTCGCGCTTGAAAGAAGAAACCTTAAAGCAGGCAGAAGAAGCCGTGCGTAATCGCATTGACCGTTTTGGTGTATCGGAAGCTTCCATCCAAAGGCAGGGGGATCAAAGGCTTGTCATTGAATTGCCTGGGCTTAAAGACCCCGACCGCGTCATTGATATCGTGAAAAAAACGGGTTTGCTTGAATTTAAACTGGTGGATGATGCCGAAAAAACAAATTTGGATGGCCTTGTCAAAGAAGCCTTTTCCCAGATTGGGGTACAAAACGATTATTCCAAACAAGCCGTTGAAAAAATAAATACGGTTCTCCAGGGTAAAATCCCTGAGGATGCCGAGGTTGTTTTTGAACTTGAACGTGACTCCGTTTCTCACCAAATTACAAAAGGCATTCCTTATCTTGTTAAAAAACGTACGGATGTTTCAGGCGATATGTTGCAAGATGCGCGTGTAGGTATTTCCAATAATGAACCCCATGTAAGCCTTAATTTTAACAACGTAGGTTCCAAAAATTTTGGTGAACTTACCAAAAACCACGTCAGAGAACGGTTGGCTATTTTGCTTGATGGAGTTCTGGTGACAGCGCCCGTCATTAACGAACCCATTTTGACAGGGCAGGCTCAGATCACCCTTGGATATGGTGATTATAAATCCCTTCTAAAAGAAGCCGAAGATTTGGCCCTTGTTTTACGAGAAGGAGCTTTGCCAGCTTCCTTAAATGTCGTGAATAAAACGGTTGTGGGGCCTTCTTTAGGAAAAGACTCCATTAAAATGGGGCTTACCTCCATCATGGTGGCGGCTTTTGTGGTGATTGTTTTTATGATGATTTACTACAAACTGGGTGGAATTATTGCCAACATCGCCCTCATTTTAAACATTGTTTTTCTTTTTGCCATCATGGCCCTGTTTCAGGCTTCTTTAAGCTTGCCTGGTTTGGCGGGGATTGTCCTTACCATGGGGATGGCTGTTGATGCCAACATCATTATTTTTGAACGCATGCGTGAAGAGCAAAGGCTGGGGAAAACAGCGCGCTCCATCATTGAAAGCGGGTACGATAATGCCATGTCCGCCATTGTCGACTCAAACATCACCACTCTTATTTCCGGTATTGTTTTGTATCAGTTCGGCACGGGGCCCATCAAAGGTTTTGCAACAACCCTTTCCATCGGGATTTTAACCACCATGTTCACAGCCATTGTGGTGACGCGGTTGATGTATGATTATTTTGTTTATGGCAAAAAAATACAGAAAGTGAGCATTTAAAATAATGAAGCAACAAAATTCACAGTCAGAACCTGGTTCAAAAGCAGAACGAAAGGTTTTCCATTTTTTAAACTATAAATGGCATTTCATGGCCATTTCCATTTTCTTTTTTGTGGCCAGTTTGTATCTTTTGTTCACCAAAGGTCTCAATTACGGTGTTGATTTTTTGGGAGGTATTAAGCTTGTCTATCAATTTAGTGGTGATTTAAATGAAGGAAATATTCGTGGTCAAATTGAAGGGCTTGGCTTGGGTGATGTTCAGGTGGTTAGTTTTGGAGAAAGTTCCAAACGCCAGTTTCTTATAAAGACAAAGGCCATTGATGGTCGTAATGTGACTGATGAAATTACCTCAAAATTAAAGACCCTCGATGCCCAGGCGGAACTTGTTTCAGAAGAAAACGTGGGCCCCAAGGTAGGGGCTGAACTGAGGAAACGCGGGGTTTTTGCCGTTGTTTTAACTTGGGTTCTTATTTTGGTGTATGTGGGAATACGATTTGATTTTCTGTTTGCCCCTGGTGCCATTGTGGCCTTGATTCACGATATTGTTATTCCCATTGGTTTTTTTGCCCTTTTGGGGAAGGAATTTAATTTGCCCATTTTGGCAGCGTTGCTTACCATTACTGGGTATTCGGTTAACGATACCATCGTCATTTATGATCGTGTTCGCGAAAATTTAAAAAAACTTCCTGCATCCATCCCTTTGACTCAGGTAATTAATCAGTCCCTTACTGAAACATTGTCCCGCACTATTGTCACTTCACTGACTGTGTTTTTTGTTTTGTTGGTGGTGTTTCTTATAGGGGGGCCGGTTCTTCATGATTTTGCTTTTTGCATGTTGTTGGGGATTGTTTTTGGCAGCTATTCCACGATTTTCATTGCATCTCCTGTTTATTTGGGGTTGCAAAAGATTTTCCCTCACCATGGGCTTCAACGTCACTCCAAGAAAAAATGAAAAAATGGTCTCTTCCACAGCTTAACCAGGAAGAAATTAGAAACTTTGCCGACCAGCTTAAGCTGTCGCCTTTAGTTGCCTCCCTTCTTTATAACCGTGGAATTACAAGTTTGGATCAAGCCCGGGATTTTCTTTTTGCCGACTTGAAGGATCTCCCCAATCCTTTTTTGTTGGCAAGCATGGACGTGGCTGTGGCACGCATTTTAAAAGCCATGGATGCTGGCGAGAAAATAACCGTTTATGGTGACTATGATGTGGATGGGACGGTTGCGTCCTCCCTTTTGTTTCTTTTTTTTAAAGAGATCGGTTTTCCCGTGCATGTGTATATTCCCCACCGGTTGAAGGAGGGATATTCCTTAAACAAGCAAGCCCTTCAAAAATTAAAAAATGACGGGACAAAAATTGTCATCACAGTTGACAACGGGATTGTGGCCCACCAAGAAGCCCTCTTTTGTCGCGACTTGAATTTGGATCTTATTATTACCGACCATCATGAAGCTTCTTCTCAATTGCCTGAAGCCTTGGCTGTTCTTAATCCAAAAAGAAGCGACTGCTCTTTCCCGGCTAAACAGATTTGTGGAACGGGTGTCGCCTTTTTTTTCGTCATGGCTTTGCGTCAAGCGCTAAGGGAGAAGGGGCATTTTTCAAACCGACCCGAACCCAATCTGAAAAAATTTCTTGATCTGGTGGCCTTGGCCACCGTGGCTGATGTGGTCCCATTAACCGGAGTCAATCGTATTTTGGTCAGGAACGGATTGGGTCAATTAAGAAAGACATTCTGGCCAGGATTGCGTGTTTTGAAAGTAAAAGCCCAGGTGGGGGAGGATGCCGATGCGACTTCTTTGGGGTTTCGGTTAGGTCCTCGTATTAATGCAGGGGGCCGCTTATATGATGCCATGACAGGTTTCAGGATGCTGACAGCCTCTAGTGAAGACGAGGCGCTCCCCTATGCGGACAGTCTGGAAAAAGCCAATGCCGAAAGAAGAAAAATCGAACAGGATATTTTGGACCAAGCTATTTCTCTTGTTGAGTCTAATGCTGATTATTCCAAAAAGCTGAGTCTGGTCCTGTTTCATGAGTTGTGGCATCCGGGAGTGATTGGCATTGTCGCCTCACGGTTGGTTTCAAAATATAGTAAACCGGTTATCTTATTGGGTCTGGATGGCCCCAATCTTAAAGGTTCGGCCCGTTCCTTTGGGGGCTTGTCCATGGTTGACCTGTTAAGAACTTGCCAAGAGCACTTGATAAAATGTGGGGGACACAAGGCTGCCGCGGGGCTCAGTTTAACCAAAGAAAATTTGCATTCCTTTGTTGCTGCTTTTGAAGAAGCCGTCAAAAGCCGGGTTTCCTCGGATGATTTAAAACCCCATCTTCGTGTGGATGCTCATTTGTCACTTAAAGAAATTCATGTTCAACTTTTAAAAGAATTACAATTGTTGGAACCTTATGGTGAAGGAAATCCCCAGCCTGTTTTTGTTTCCACCAATAATACGATTCGTTCTGCCAAAATTGTGGGAACGGATCATTTAAAATTTGATCTACAACAAGAAGAGGCTAGGTGTAGAGCCATGGCCTTTAAAATGGGGAAATACCATTCAAGTTTGGGAGAAAAGGCAGATGTTGCTTACACTTTAAATTTAGATACTTATTTTGGTGACCCTCAAGTAGTTCTTCATATCAAAGATATCCATTCTATTATATAGCTCAATAAAATGAGTTAGTTAGACAATATTTTTCTTTTTTATGCGGCGCGTTATTTTTTGTGTTGACAATTTTTGACGCGTTGTGTTACTCAAGAAACCGTTGGTTGGTTGAGAGGAAATTAAAAAATTTTTAAACGGGGAGAATTTATGGTTGCCAAAAATAAAAATCACAAAAAGTTTTTAAAAAATCGTTTTAATCAAATAAACAAAGCCATCGGTAAATTTGAAACTGAGGTTGAAAAAGCCGTTAACAAGTTTATGAAACGTGGCGAAGAATCAAGCCGCATTATTCGTAAAAATCTTGAAGAAATTTTGGAAAAAATCAGTGCCTCTGAAGTTTATTCCAAGGCCTCTGAAAAAACAGAAGTCATTACCAAAGAAGTTCGTAAAATTGCTGATGATGTTTTGTTAAAGCTTAAGAAGTTTGATTTGGGCAAGGCCAATGGGGTTCTTAAAGAAGTCCGTGAAGGTATTGACCAGATTGTCGAAAAGGTTCAGCATCTTGAAATTGTTGAAATTGCCCGTGAGAAGGCTGTGGATACACGTAAGCAGGTATTAAATGTGCTTCGTATCCCTTCCAAAGATGAAGTTGAAAGCCTTTCTCGCAAAATAAAGGGTTTGGAAAAGAAGATCGAAAATCTTTCCAAACAGGCTGCTTAATCGTTTTTTAAAAGCTACCTCCCTCTAAAAAAGGCCCGTTGGTGGAGAGTTTACTCGAAACCAGCGGGCTTTTTATTTTTTTCCTCCATTTCATCTTACTTTAAAAAATCGTGGGCATAAGAGAAGGAATCTTGCATAATAAGCAATTCATGCAGCCATCACGAACTTTTAAAGTAGGTTTGATTTTCTTACTTGTAGCCCTTGTTTTGGGTTCAGCCTATTTAGTCCGTGTTTTTCGGTTTAAAGCCTCCATCCCTTATAAATTAAGTGCCACCCTGGTTACAGGAAGCCCCGAAATCGTAGATGCCATTGGGCCCATTATTTCTTTGGGGCATTTTCCCCGTTGGAATGTCCATCAAGAAAAAAACTGGGCCGAAGCCCATATTGAATTCAAAGTAATTGGACAAACTGACCAGGGTGAAGCTGAAGTGTGGTTGTATCAGGAAAATGGCATCTGGCTTATTAATGACGCTGTTTTAAGGATTGAAGGCAAAACCGAGCTCAGCCTCATCCCTCTTGAATTAGTTAATTTTACGTTTCATTCGGAGTCAAGCATAGGGCCTCTCAATGAAAGTCATGAATATGAGCTGGGGGAAGATATTTTCATCAAACTCGTTTTGGGACGTTTGCACCGGATCAATGGGCGTATCAAGGTGAAAGAGGGGATTACAGTCAAAAATGACAAGGGAAAGGAAGTCTATTCAAATCCTTCTTTTATGGTCTTTGATGAGCAGAGCGATACGACGGTTTACACTTTTGAAAATACATTAAAGTTGGATGAGGCGGGGACTTATCATATTGCCATCGATGTAGCCGATGAACTCACAGGCCGTGTTGAAAGAGTGGAGGATAAAATCAAGATTGTAGAACCCCAAACGGTCAAAATAAGATCCTTTCAACTCAAAAAAAATGGTTTTGATGGTGTTGTCAATGAATCCGGTTTGTTTAAAGAAGGAGAAGTTATTTATGCTTCTTTTCAGGTGATGGGGTTTAATTTGCGTACAGGGCAAATTGCCATAGGGGAAGATCTTTTTGTTCTGGATGCAGACGATAACCCTGTATGGCAAAGCCCCAATATTGCCAGCCTCAAAAAAGCGTGGGCCACCGATGAGATTGTCCTGTTCCAAAACAAGATCGAATCCCTAAAAGCAGGTTCTTATAAGTTAAAAGTGATCATTCGTGATGAGAACCATGATGTCTATGACAGCCTTATTGTCCCCTTTAAGGTGGAGTAAATTCTTTTTCCCTCATGGCTTTTCCCCAAATTTGGGGTATTCTATTTTAGGCTATTCTATTTTAGACTTGCCTTTAACCTTCAGAAAAATTAAGGCAAGCCATTATGGGAAATGAATTAACTGTCTGTCTACAAAAGGAAAACTATCAAGATATCCATCTCCAAAAATCAGGATCATCCGAGTTAAAATTAAAGCAACTTCAAACCAATGCTGAAGCTATTAGAACATGTTTAAGCAATGATCCCATGGCACAAGCCCAAAGGCTTCGCGAAGATTTCGAAAAATTTATTCAAAAATATCCTGAAGAAGATACAGCCTATCCGCGCACCTGGTTTTTTTCTGAAACGCCACCCTCTCTTACCCCCCCGGCAAACCAAGATACCAATGTCCAAGAATGCCTTAAGGAAAGATACAAATTGTACTCTGAAAATGATGGACTTGATTTTGGAGAGAAATTTGATGAAAACATAAAGACCATCCGTGCCTGTTATGGGGCTTTCCCTCAATTACTTGATTGGCGTTTAAATCTTGAAAGGGAATATACGAAAACAGCATTAGGCCTCCTGTTTTTTATCCGTAATGGAGAAGAAAATAGAGCGGTACAGGCTCAAACATTTGAGGAAGCTCATCCCCATCTCTATCAACCCTGGGAACCTAAACTGCCTGAATCGGAATTAACCTATTGGGATATATCGTCGGAGGTCGTAGAGTGTATGGTAGCAGTCATAAACACGATGACACTCGGAATGCCGATTTTGCTCACCTACTCTGAGAGGGGAAAATTTGCCCAGCATTTGGCTTTAACCAGGGATCTCATTTATTTTCACGACGAAGGTGTGGTGTACGATGATGATTTTAATTTTCATATTCCTAAAAAAAATAAACTGGTGGGCCCTAAGAACTTAAAAGAGGTCCAGCAATGGGTTAAGAATTTTGATTTCCCCCCTAATGTTACGCGTCTTTTGATTACGTTTAAACAAGACGGTCAAAATATCTATTATCTTGTACCCATTGAAACCTTTCCCGAACCCAATCCAAAGGATTTTGAAGTGTGCTCTTGGGAACTCAAAGAAACCACTCCCCATTGCAAAGGTATGACTCTTGCCCCTTCTTTTGACAAGGCGCGTGAACAATACCATCATGCCCTACGCACTATCGCGCTTCTTCAAGGATTTCATGAAAACAAAAACATTCAAGTAACTATTAACGCAAAACCTGCACAGTTAATGAATGTTCAACTTTTATAAGTTTTTCATATGGCTACAACCAACAAAATAGAAAATGTTTGTCATGCGATTCAAAAAACCGATATCACTCTTGAGGCTCCAAATGGTGGCTTTGTTAATGGAAAAAATATTCGTTTCAAGGATGCCTGTAACCAACTGTTCTCTGAAGCAAGTAGAATTCCACTGTCAGATGAGTTTGAAATGATTAATCCAAATCATGTGAAAATTCTTGCACAATTTTCAACTCAGACTGGTATTAAAATTCGAATAAGACGTGATGCCTCACGATTTTCTGCCCGAGCAAATCCAGATGGAAATAAGATTGAGTTCGCCCCAATCGTTGACAGCGGGGCAAAAGGAATCAAGCGTGCCTTATTCCATGAGTATGGGCACATACGTGACAATGTTGTTATAAAAAAGAATGCTTCAGCAAGATTTGCTTTACCAAAGGAGGCTTCTCTTGAGCAACGGAGAGAAGCCCTTTTCCAATTATTAATATTGATGCGCCATGAACTCACACCAAAAGAGCAAGCGCGTTTCGATGCGTTCAACACAAAAATTATTGGAGATATAGAAAATCTAAACGGGTCTAACATTTTTGCGTTGTTTGATACCATAGACGAAGTTTTTCGTTATGGTGAGGAGATAAACACGGCAACTTTTAGGTCGTATGCCATGTCGGATCATTTTCCTTTTTATAAAAAACCAACGCCAAATTTCGTGGGAGAGAGATATGATCCATTCATCACGCCAGAGAACAAACGCATTGACCTAAAACTTTCATTTGCTCGAGCCCGCTTGGAAGAAGCAGGACTTTGGGAAGAGTTTCAGGCCAAGCTTTCTACTTCTGATAAATATGACCCTTCATCTGTAGGAAAGGAAGATCCTGAAGTTGTTGAATTTTTAAGACTTGCTCTCCGTGGTTCAGGAAAGTATCCAAGGGCTCCCCAAGAATGGAAGCCTTGACACATCCCAAATTTGAAGCTTAATAAACCCCAAATTTGAGCTTAATAAATGAATTGACTCCTTCGTAAAGGAGGACTAAAGGCTTCCCATCTTTGTAAAAGAAATCGAGGTGGCGGGTGAAGCAGTTCCTGTGGCTATTTTTCTTCTTTTTTTCTTTTTTCCCTTCGCAATTAGTTATTGCTGATCATGATCGTGCGTCAGCGAATGTCTTTAACCTGAACCAAACCATACAGAATTCCCTAGCGGCTAACGATACGACTGATTGGTGGAGAGTCAATATTGCCCCACTCTCTGCCGGTGCCTTTTTAGAAGTCAAGCTGACTGTCCCTGCCAATGCCGATTTTGACCTTCAAGTGACCAACGGTAATGGAACTGTCCTTGCCTCGTCAGCTCGCGGTGTCGGTCAAACTGACTCTGTTCGCTTTCAGATGAATTATTCAGGGAATTATTATGTTCGTGTTTATTACTGCTGTGGCAATGTCTATGGAAACTATGGTCTGAGTGCGATTGTAGAAGGAGCTGACTTCTGGACCGAAAATTATCAAGATGGTTCTGATTTTTCTCCGGGTCAGGTTTTTACCAAGCGATGGACATTGAAAAATACGGGATCGCTTGCTTGGAACAACGGAACCTGTCTTCGGTATGTAAGTAATTCCGGCACGAGAATGAGCGGCGTCGGTTCGGTTTGTGTTCAAGGGTCCGTCAATCCGGGATCAACTTATGACTTTAATGTTTCGATGACGGCACCACAGCAGGTTGGCAATGGGTATCGTGAGGATTGGAGGCTCGCTAATCCCAGCGGAACAGCTATTCCAGTTTATGGCAATAACCAGTTGTTTAACACGGTATGGATTATTGCCGATGTTG
>MGPH01000059.1:6221-34481 GCA_001797365.1 Deltaproteobacteria bacterium GWA2_45_12 | reverse complement strand
TCCATTTGTGGAAGAATGGCGCCTTCCATGCCGTTTTAAACAACAATGTGGCCAATGATGGAGAACAGAGTTTCATCATCCCTGACGCCGTTGTGCCCGGAACTGATTTTAAAGTGGGGATGTCCAATGTGGGCGCCGGAAACTGTGATGCACGGGTTGTTGATTTCTCAGATAATAATTTTTCAATTGCCTTCAATGCCCCCAATCTCTCAAGTCCCGCCAATGCCTCAACCAATATCACTAATAACCGATTGGATTGGGATAATGTGACGGCAGCCGAATCCTACCGCGTACAGGTAAGCCCGGATAACAATTGGCGGGCCGAAAATGAAGATACCGACAATAACAATGACGGGAACTTGACCTGGCAAGAAGCCATCTCGGGGAATCCTCCGCGGTCTTATTCCGACATCCCCTGGGCACAACTCACACAGGGAACTACCTATTATTGGCGAGTCCGTGCGGGCAGCGCGGCAGCAGGGGGGGCATGGTCTTCAATCTACCGGTTCACCATCGCATCCGATGCCGATGACACCTCTGGCGAAGCGGTTCAAATCCAACCGAACCAAAATTATGGTGATAATTTAACGGAGGGCATCGATCGGGAAGACTGGAAAAGAGTTAATATCCAATCAGTGGGTCAAGTGCGTGTCTTATTGGACCCGCCTGATAACTATGATTTTGACTTGGAAGTTTTTGATGGAAATCTTCAACGAAGAGGGGGTTCGGCTAATGGAGCGGGGCAAAATGACGAGGTTACCTTTGCGGTAGCTGGCAATCAGTTGGGTTGGCATTACATCCGTGTTTATTGGTACTCGGGTTCCGGCAGGGGAAATTACAATCTCAGCACGAGCTTGAGTCGAACTCCCACGGTAGTTGTAAATAGCCCCGCCGATGGGGCGCGTACTTCATCATCCCCCATCGGGGTTTCGGGAAGATGCAGCGATGGGGATGGCAATTTAGCCTCCGTTGTTGCTTCCAATCAAACTACGGGTTGGACGAGCTCCAATAATATTGGAGGGGGCGGCGCTTTTGATTTTTCGTTTAATGTCCCTCTTAATCGAGGGCAAAATTCCTTACGAGTGGTCTGCCGTGATGCCACGGGCCTGGAAGCGCAAGCGGGCTTGACCGTGACCTATGACATCTGCGCGGACGGTACGGCTTATGATGGAATTGGCGATAACTGCGACCATGACGAAGATAATGACGGAATTAACGATGGAAACGATCAGTGCCCCTTCTATGCCAATGACAATATCGGTGATCCTTGCAATGCCAATGATAACGTTCAAGGGATTTTGGTGAGCGAAGTCCCCGCCCAGGGAATTAACCTTAACCCTCGACAGTCTTTTACAAAGACGTGGACTTTACAAAATACGGGCCTCGTCATTTGGACCACCGATTACTTTTTCCGTCATACCCAAGGAAATTTGAGTAACAACCTACAAGATGTGAGGCTGACCCGCAATGTGGTACCTGGTGATACTTATAGTTTTACGGTGGAGATGACGGCCCCGCTTAATGGGCAGGATGTGGAAGATCATTGGCAGTTGGTTACCGAGAGTGGGACGGTTGTTCCCATCGGAGGAAGTCAAACAATCTATGCCCGAGTATCGGTCAATGGAAATTATTCGGCTGTTTTTCGGAGTGAGACGATCCCTGATGGAACCCGCTATAGCCCAGGACAATCATTTACCAAATCATGGACCTTAGAGAACAACGGGAATGTGGTTTGGGATGGAAATTTTAGATTTCGATTTCGGTCAGGGGCAACACGACTCAGTGCTGGTAACGAATTTCCCATAGCGGGGAATATCCCTGTTGGTGGCCAATATACCTTTTTATTGGATATGAGGGCCCCTGCCAATCCAGGGGTCTACCGTGAAGAATGGGAATTGATTGGCCCTGACAGCCGCGTAATTCAGGTGCGGGCGCCTGATAATTCCTGGGTGACCAATTATGTAACGGCAGTGATCAGAGTGGATATGCCCAATCGGCCTCCCGATGGTCTCCCGCCGGTTGATTCAGGCAACTCGGTTTATAATGCGATTAATCGTGAGATTTTGGCCCTAGCAGAGCTTTACCAAATTCCTCCCATCATCCTCCAATCGATTGCCTTTCAAGAGTCCGGTTGGCAGCATTACTGGTCCCAGGATCTTCAACCCCGCAGCTATTGTGAGGGGGGGCAAGTCGATGAACGAAGTGCTGGGCAGGTAAAAAGAAATTTTAATATAAGGGGGAATTGCGAGTTTGTCAGTGTGGATATTGGTTTGATGCAGATCTCCGTTCCTCTTTCTCAACAAATGAATGCGATTTTAAATGTGAAGTATGCCGATCCATCTTCTGCTACTACTGCTCAGGAGGTTACTAATAGCTGGGAAAAGAATCTTGAGGCTGCTGTCAAAACGCTCAATGATAAGTGGCTCGAAAATGTTGGAAACTTTAGAGGATGTGATGTTGACAAAACCATCTTGGAAAATTGGTACTATCCTATTGCCTGGTATAACGGCGAAGCCAATGACGCCTACATCTATGTGGGTAATGTTTATAGCTACATGAGTGGAGCCGCGGGGATGAATGCCTCCATTGATGCCATTGTGAGCAAGGTTCCTGATGTGGCTTCTCCTCGAATCCTTCCCAATTTCTCAGATACGATCAACCCCCATCCGCAGGCACCCAATGAGATTTACACTTTGGATCAATTAGTGGGGGCTGGGGGTCGAATTCATCGATGGACGGGAGGAGGGCAGTATGAGGATATCACAGCCCAGATCAATAATGGAACCTGTGAGGCTTTAGCTGTGGGGCGTCGTCCCACTCCCTCAAAAGTTGAAGGCCTCTCTGCCACACAAAATGGAAACCAAACCACAATCCAATGGAAGACCAATCCCGTGGATGAGGGTATCAATAGTTATGAGGTTATTTGGAGGGATAGCTCGGGTATCGAACAGACTTCTCTGCCTATTGAGGCGTCTACGCCGCAATTTGCCCGCGCCTTTGCCCCTGGCGATTATGACATCCAGGTGAAGGCTTCTAACGGGAGCGGAAGTGGTACAAGATCAGCTAGTATCAATGTCAGTGCAGTGGAAGATGATGCCACCCTCCTTCCTCCAAATAACATTCGAGCTGTTGTGCAGGGACGTGATGTAACTATCACCTGGGATGGTAATCCCTTGGCCGATTTCCAGGAGCTTAAATGGAAGAAGAGTTGGTGGCCTTGGCGCGGTACCGGGCCCATTGGGGAAAACCAATATATTGTTAAAAATATCCCAGACGGGACTTATCGTTACAAGTTAAAGTCGTGTCTGTGCCAAAATGAGTGTCGATCCATACAATGTGGGGCTTATTCACCTGAGTTTGAGCTAGCTGTTCCTGAAGTCGGTTTCGGACAAACATCGATAACTCTTCTCTCCAATAATATTCTTGTCAAAGGAGAAAAAGTAACTCCCAACGAACTAAAACATTATCGCATCGATGTTCCGGCCGGTGTTCAGGTTCTTACTCTTCAAATGGGTGGTCGGGGTTTAGATAAGGATCGTGCCAAGCAGGATCCCAAGGATGCTGATTTATACCTCAAGTTTGGGTCTCTCGTGGTGGCCGGGGATGTGGGGCGACAGAATGATTCAACCAATCCCATCCTGATCTCGCCTTGGTCTTCGGGATCTCACGAATCAATCACGGTTTATAATCCTCCGGCCGGGAAATGGTATATAGCTGTGCAAGGATCCTCTGATCGACCGGCCATCGCAAACAAACCGCTGCGATATTGGTTGCGAGCCCACTATCATGGTGCCGCACGAGAGGGTATCCCACAGGGTCTCGCCTTGAACCGCACAAGCCCTTCGACACTTTTTCGTCCAGTTAACGTCGATGCTGGTCAATGGAGCTCAGTGGAGGTGGGATGTTCCGATGCAGCGCAAGCAGGGGCTAATCCTAGTTGGGGCCCTTGCGATCCGGCAGTTGCCATTGATGGATCAAATGGCTCTGCTGTTGTAAACGTGCCGCCCAATCATGCTCACCCGCGCTGTTACCAACATTGCCGAAGTCCTTTTCATCAAGAAACAGGGGGGGATTGGGACAGTGTGGACTTCAACATGGGTGATGAGGGAAATGACGATTGTGGCCAAGATCTTTTTGCGGCGTTCTCTGGAATGGTCATTTTTAAAAACAAGGTGAGTGGGTATGGCAATGAAGTGATTATCCAATCCGATTACGACGCTAATTTTTCTGTTCGTTATGCCCATATGCAAGAATTGGGTACGAATTTCGAGGTTGGTGATTTCATCCAACCTGGTACCTATGTGGGAAAGTTGGGGCGAACAGGTCCAACGGATGGCTGTCATCTTCACCTTAGTCTTTACAAGGATCTGGCCCTCAATCGGGCGAGCGGTATTTTAAGAAATAATGTGGTCCAAGGAATGGATCAAGCGGGTGTCAATAACCTAAAAAAAGGATCCGGCACTGGAAACAGAAAATATTCGACCTTTATTCCCCTTCGTATCAATGGGTATTCAGAAGTCCCTCCCGATCCGCGAAGAACAGCCAACCAAGTTCAGTCCCCTGTTAACCTTGATATTGTTGATACGGAAGACAGGCATGTTGGTCGTGGAGCCTTTGACACCTTAAATTTAGAGATTCCAGATGCTGAATTCTATACGGCCCATCTTGCGGGGCATGACTTTGAGGTTGTGACGCTGCCGGAAGCTCCGGAGGGGGATTATTATAAGGTCCATGTGATGGGGAATGACATGGGTGAATTTAATCTTGGGATCTCTATTTCCAATCCTGCGGAGAGTGTTTACCAAAATATTTCGTTTCTTGACCGACCTGTTAATGAAGACACCATGGCCTTTCTTGACCCGTCTCTTTGGCAGGGTGAAGCTCGCCTGGTTGTTAACACAGGCAAGACGAGCTACATCCCTGAATTTGATTTTGCCCAGGAAAATCAAGCTCAGTATCAAGGCTCCAAACCCCAGGTCGAGAGGCTTTCAAGAAATGTGCTGATACCGGGAGAGACCCTTACAATTACAGGGACGAACTTTGGAAATTTAGGAAATTCAAAACCTGGGGAGATTGATCTCATTTTTGGCACTGATCTTTATCGGCCCTTTGAGATTGTTTCGTGGACTGACAATCAGATTGTTGCCCAGCTTAATGGTTTTGTGCCCGTAGGTTTTTATGATCTCCGTCTCATGATCTACCCATCACGAGTGGTGAGTGACAAGGTTATCCTGGATATTGTCTCGGCAAACTCGACTCCTGTTCTTCAGGATGCACGGCCTTCCTATGCGATTGCCAATAGAAACGGCGCAGAAGCTCGTTTTTTTGGAGAAGATTTTGACGGAGGAGCAAGGGTAAGTGTGGGTGGTCAGGTTCTTTTGAATCCTTTTGTTGTTGGCGCTGATTTAATTCAAGGGATGCTTCCATCCTTATCCCCCGGTCGTCAGACTATTGTTGTTCAAAATGGAAATGGAAACCGTTCAGCGGAAGACATAGCGATTGAATTTTTACCTTCTGATGGAGATCTCGATGGGGATGGCCTTTCAAATCTTGCAGAGATCGACGGGGGAACGTTTGCCAATAATCCCGATACCGATGGCGACGGAGTGCGCGATGGGGATGACGCCTTCCCGGGTAATGAAACCGAAAGCGTGGATACGGATGGCGATGGGCGCGGTGATAATGCTGATTTTGACGACGACAACGATGGTGTGGAAGATGAACAAGATGCCTGTCCGCTTCGCCCCAACGACAACATTGGAGATCCCTGCAATGGCGATGAGGATGCGGATGGCTTTGCTGATGGTGCAGATAATTGTCCGCTTGTCGCCAATGCCAACCAATCCAACTTTGATGGTGATGGATCTGGGGATGCGTGTGATGAGGATGTGGATGGCGATGGCTTGGCCAACAATGTCGATTTCTGTGCGTTCACCCCTGCAGGAAACCAGGCCAATGCCCAAGGCTGCGGTCCCAACCAACGGATCTGCGATTCGTTGGCCGATGTTCGGGGCCATCGGTTTGAGACGGAAGTGTGTGCGCTTGTGGATGCGGGTTTATGGCCCACCCAGGCAGGGCAGACCCAATTTAATCCGGATGAGGATGTGAGTTGGGTGGATGAGATCGTTACATTTTTAAATGTGGCAGGATTGGGCGATGAGGCCGCGGCGTTTGTTGGGGGTCCATGCCCAAACAACCCGTATGTATCGTATGCAATGGCCCAGAGGATCGTTAAATTTAGGCAGTGTCCCCAGGATGGGTGGCCGCAGTTGATGTATAGTGCGATAGAGGAGGCAGAGAGGGCGTTTTGGAAAGCGAGCGAGGAGAATGTTGGGATATGGAAGCAGATCACCGAGAATTATCGAGGTCCGTTTTCCGATCGGGAGAGACCTTTTTATATATGGAGGAGTTATTTTGCCTTTGCCTACGAGAGGGATGCGTTGCCAGATTGGAATGAGAATCTGGATCCGGATACGATGAATTTTACGGTTCAGTATGGAACCCAGGTTGTGACCAAATCGCAGGCAGCGTATCTCATTTATCAGATTTTTGAGATGGGAAAAGAGGAAAGGATCGATTTACCGGAGCATGTGGCTTACTTGAACCATGCGCGGGCGATGGCGGGTTTAGATGCTGACTATGATGTGAATGGGCCGATGAAGAAGGGGGAGTTGATTGGGTTAGGAATGAGGTTGATGAAGTTAGAGGGGTGTATTGATTATGAGGATGAGGTGGATAATCCATTTGGGAACATAGCAGATGATTACGAATATGTGGCGGAATTGGCTGAGGCTGGGAGGCGGGGTGTGATACGGAATGGGGAAGGAGATTTTAGGGGGGCGGCTGGGACATGGGTATTTAACACGGAGAGGACATTTAACCGGTTGGGAGAGATTATTTGGTTGTATAGGATATTGAGGTTGGGAGTGGCATGTAAGCAGTCATGCTACACGCTTTGGTTGAATAACCGGGATCAGGTCAATTTTTCTGCAGATGATGTATTGGGTAACAAATACGATTTACAGGCGACATGCGCGTATGTGTTGGATGCTCTTCCATTCACCGATGAGCTCGCTGGAGGGCTCATTGATACGCATCTTGATGAGATTCCCGAGGCAGAAGAATCCCTTGTTACGATCTACAGAATGCTTCAGGTGGGGATGGAATAGGTTCGCTGATCGCGAATGGCGAGCAACGATCCGCGAATAGCGATAAGCGATCCGCGATCTTTTACCCCAAATTTGAGGTTGCAGGTTTTATGGCTTTGGGGTAGGAAGTTTGCCACATTTTGGTCGATTGATGTGGGGCCAAGATAAACGTATCTTTGAGCCCCATTTTTTTTGGTCGCGGGGTTTTTTATGAGCCAAACAGGATTAGAGGGGCGTATTTACGAATTCTTGTCTCCTCTGATTGAAAGTGAGGGCTTTTTGCTTTGGGACGTTGAATTTGGTTCTACAGCGGGCCGTAAAACACTTCGTGTACTTGTTGACCGAAAAGAGGGTGGAGTTAATTTAGATGATTGCAGCCACTTAAATCGTATTTTAGGGGATATCATCGAGGTTAAAAATTTTATTCCTTTTCGTTATGATTTGGAAATTTCTTCCCCCGGCCTGGATAGGCCTTTAAAGAAAAGAGAGCATTTTCTTCCTTATGTGGGAAGAGTTGTTTCTGTAAAAACAAAACTGGCCAGCGATGGCCGTAGAAATTACAAGGGTGTTTTAAAAACTGTCGATGATGACCGGTTTATTGTTGAGGTTGATAAGGTAGATTATCCCGTTGGCTTTGATAATTTGTTTAAAGCTAAGCTGGAAATATGAAAGAGGAGATTCATTATGATGTTAGATCTTAACCGAGTTTTGGAACAAATTGAAAAAGACAAGAGCATTCCCCGCCAATCGCTGATTGAAGCCATTGAATCAGCCATGATGTCGGCGGCCCGCAAGAAGCTGGGTTTCTTGGGTGATTTGGAAGCCCATTTTAATCCTGAGGCCGGTGAAGTCGAATTGTTCCAGTTTAAAACGGTGGTTGAAACGGTGACAGATTCCAATCGTGAAATTATCTACAAAGAAGCCAAAAAGCTCGACCCGGATTGCAGCATGGGGGATAGCATTGGTACAAAAATAAGTGCCGATGTATTGGGACGTATTGCAGCACAAACAGCCAAACAGGTTATCATTCAAAAATTGCGTGATGCGGAAAAAGATATTGTGGTTAACGAATATAAAGACCGGATGAATACGGTTCTTTCCGGCGTGGTTCGTCGTTTTGAAAAAGGAAATCTTATTGTCGATTTGGGTAAGGCCGAGGCCGTGGTGCCTTATAAAGAGCAGATTCCCGGCGAAGCCTACAAACCCGGCGATCGTATCCAGGCCTATTTTGTTCATTTAGATGACTATGCCCACAATGGGGCTTTAGTTGTGCTTTCGCGCCGGCATCCCCAGTTTTTAAAAGCCTTGTTTGAAATGGAAGTTCCTGAAATTTCGGAAGGCATTGTTGAAATCAAGAGCTGCGCCCGTGAACCGGGTGTCCGTGCCAAGATTGCCGTGTATTCAAAGGATGATGATGTCGACCCCGTAGGAGCCTGTGTGGGGATGAAAGGGTCCCGTGTTCAAAGTGTGGTTCAGGAATTGCGCGGCGAAAAAATTGATATTGTTTTGTGGGATGAAGATTCTGCCAAGTTTGTGTGCAATGCCATTGCTCCTGCGGAAGTAAGCAAGGTGATCATCAAGGAAAATGAAAAATCGATGGAAATCATTGTTCCTGATGACCAGCTTTCGTTGGCTATCGGCCGCAAGGGACAAAACGTTCGTTTAGCGGCTAATTTGACGGGTTGGAACATCGATATTTTTAGTGAATCCAAAATTGATGAAATGGCCAAGCAAGCCAAGGCTCGCTTGAGCGAATTCTTGGATATTGATGAATCCATTGCCACTATTTTATATAGTCATGCTTATCGTTCGGTTGAGGAAATTGCCGGAGTTTCTGAGGAAGAATTCATAAGTATTCCTGGCATGGATCAAGATGCTTTAAAGCGTATTTATGCCAAGGCGGGTGAAGTGCTTAAGGAAGCCAAATCAGAAAAAAAATCCGATGCGATAGTATCGGCTTAATGCTTCCTAAAGCAAAATATTCCCCAAGAGGGCTTTGATTTTATGGAAAAAACAGAAGTCGTTGAGAAAAGAGTCAAGTCAACAGTGATCCGCCGTAGGCGTGAAGTGGTGGCGGAAGCTCCTGAGTCTGTTGTTAAGGCAGCTTTCCTTGTTGAGGAAAAAATCAGTGCTATCCCAAGCCAAGTTGTTGTTGGTGAAAAGCCGATTAAAAAAGAAGATATCGTTGAAACAAAACAGGCCGCCGAGGCTGCCAAAACAACAGAAGCTTCCAAACAACCAGAAAAAAGAATTATTGATTTAAGCAAGTTTAACCTGGGGCCTAAAAAAGCACCTGTTCTGGCCAGTGCTGATCCTGAAATTGTTCCTGACGAAGAAACTGAAGAAGAAAAAAAGAATCGGTTGAAGAGGTTGGCCAAAAAGAAGGGCCCACGTCGCATGGAAATTGAAGGTTTTGGCGAGGTTTCATCCATTACGCAGTTATCCCGCATTGCCCATACAGAACGTGTTTTTCAGCCGGACAAGGCAGGCAAGCGCAACAAGCGCGGTATAGTCAAAAAATCAGCTCATCGAACTCCCATTACTGAAACCAAGGCCTCCAAACGTATCGTCGAAATGACAAAAAATATTTCTGCGGGTGATTTGGCCAAGGCCATGGGGATTAAATCCGCTGAAATCATTAAAAAGTTGATGGCTTTGGGAACGATGGCCACTGTCAACCAAATGCTCGATTTTGAAACCGCTACGGTTATTGCGGGTGATTACAAGTTTGAAGTGCGAGATGTTGGTTTTAACGAAAATAAGGTTTTTAATACTCTTGATCAAAAAACAACCGATGAAGGCCTGATCCCGCGAGCCCCTGTTGTCACTATTATGGGCCATGTTGATCACGGCAAAACATCGCTTTTGGATGCCATTCGAAAAAGCAAGGTGGCAGAAGGGGAAGCCGGTGGCATTACTCAGCATATTGGCGCTTATACAGTGGCGCTTCCCAAGGGAAAGATCACGTTTTTGGATACACCGGGCCATGAAGCTTTTACGACCATGCGTGCACGCGGGGCTTCAGTGACTGATATTGTTGTGCTTGTTGTTGCCGCCGATGATGGAATGATGCCTCAAACGGTGGAGTCCATTCACCATGCTAAAGCAGCCGGTGTTCCCATTGTTGTGGCTGTCAATAAAATTGACAAGCCCGGTGCCGATCCTGAAAAAATCAAGCGTCAATTGTCTGAAAAGGAACTTATTCCTGAAGAATGGGGCGGGCAGACCTTGGTTTGCATGGTTTCAGCCAAAACCAAACAGGGGATTGATGAGCTTCTTGAAACTATTTTATTGCAAGCTGAAGTTTTGGAATTAAGGGCCGATCCCAAGGCTTCCCCCAAGGGTATTGTTGTTGAAGCCAAACTTGATCGTAATCGTGGACCTTTGGCTACTATTTTGGTGCAGCAGGGAACCCTTCGCATGGGGGATATTATTGTGGCGGGCATGGCCAGCGGAAAAATACGCGCCATGACGAATTATCTCGGGAAAAATATCGAAGAAGCGGGGCCTTCTACAGCCGTTGAAATCATGGGGCTTGATTCGGTGCCCGTGGCCTCCGATGTGTTTCGTGTGGTTCCTGATGAAAAAATGGCCAGTGAAATTGTCGAAAATAGAAGAGCGCAAAAAAGGGAAGAAGAGATGGCCAAAAAGACAAAAGTTTCCCTGGAAGACTTTTTTGCCCAAAGTGCAGCCACTGAAGTCAAGGTGCTCAATGTTATCTTAAAAACGGATGTGCACGGTTCTCTGGAAGCCATCAAGGATTCTCTCCTCAAGCTTTCCACCGAAAAAGTGAAAATCAATCTCATTCATACAGGAGTGGGGGGCATTACCGAATCCGACGTTCTCTTGGCCTCTGCTTCTGGTGCTGTCGTCATGGGTTTTAATGTGCGTCCAGAAACCAAAGCTATCGGCGTTGCCCAAGGAGAAGGTGTTGACATTAAATTATACAAAATCATTTATGAAATGATGGAAGACGTCAAATTGGCGATGAAGGGGATGCTAGCTCCCAAAAAGATTGAAAAGTATCTGGGACGTGCCGAGGTCAGACAAACCTTTACCGTTTCCAAGGTGGGAAACGTGGCTGGTTGTCATGTTGTGGATGGCAAGCTAACACGTTCAGCCAATTTACGACTGCTTCGTGATAACGTCGTTGTATTTGAAGGTAAAGTATCTACTTTAAAACGTTTTAAAGATGATGCTCGTGAAGTGACCCAAGGACTGGAATGCGGTGTTGGCATTGAAGGATACAACGACATTAAACCGGGCGATCTGATTGAAGCTTTTGATGTGACCCTGGTTCAGCCGGATCTCTAAGTACGGGCGTATGGCCATACGCCCCTACACACTATGGAATCTCTCCGATTAAAAAAAATCGAATCAACTTACAAGGACACCATGACCGAGCTTTTACTGACTTCTGTCTCGGATCCCTTTCTTCATGATGTCCAAATTACCGAAATTAAAATAAGCCCTGATCTGCACCAGGCGCGTGTGTATTTTTACATCGCTGATCGTACGCGTGAAAGGGAAGTATTGAAGGGTTTCAGGCGTTCCAAGGGGTTTTTAAAAAAGGAATTATCGGTACGTGTCCAGTTGCGGTATGTTCCCGACCTTGATTTTTTTTACGATGACCAGGTTGAAAAAAACCAGAAAATGGATGAACTCTTCAGGCAAATCAATCACCCCAAATAGTTTTTTAAATTCGTTTCTTCTTGTGGATAAGCCCTGCGGGCCCACTTCCAATGATGTTCTTCATTTATTAAAGAGAAAAAAAATTTCTTCAAAAATAGGGCACACAGGTACTCTGGATCCTTTTGCCAGTGGCCTTTTGGTTGTGGGTCTTGGAGAAGCTCTAAAATTTGTTTCCTATCTTTGTGAAGAGCCCAAGGTTTACGAGGCAAGTTTAAAATTGGGTGAAGCTACCGATACCCTGGATAAAATGGGAAAGATGACAAATGTATTTCCCGTTCCCATTCTTGATGCCACCAAAATAAATCTTGTTTTCAAAAATTTTCTGGGGCCCCAAACCCAAATTCCTCCGATGTTTTCCGCCAAAAAAAAAGAAGGCAAAAAACTCTATGAATTGGCTCGTGCCGGCATTGAGGTGGTACGAGAAGCTGTGCCCATTCGTATTGATGAGCTGATTTTAATGGAATGGGATTCCCCTTTGATACGCTTTAGGGTGTCTTGTTCCAGGGGAACTTATGTACGTGTTTTGGGGGCTGATCTCGCCCGAAAACTGGGGAGCGGGGGGCATTTGACGGAGCTCCGTCGTGTGCGTGCTGCTTGTTTTGATGTGAAAAATGCCGTGAATGTGGAAAAGGAAGAAGTGTCAGAGAATGCTTTGGTTTCCATTGAAGAAGCCCTTTCCCATTACCCATCCATCTTTCTTCAAAAAGATGAGGCTTTGGCTTTAAGGCAGGGGAAAAGAATTGTTTTAGATTCAAAGGGGGATGGAATTGTACGTTCTTATGATGGGAACTTGTTTTTAGGGCTTGGAAAACGGGATGGTTCTGAATTGAAAGCGGAAAGACTTATGAGTTCATGATATTTTTGAAAATTTTGGGCAATAAAAAACCCCCTACCTTTTGGGCAGGGGGTTTTTTTAAACAACTACCAACGGTTGGAGTCTCTGCGATCACGTCCACCGCCACCGCCGCTGCCACCGCGACGTTCGCCACGGAAGCCACCGCCACCACCACCGCGTTCACCAGGAGCGCGAGGGGCCAGGGGTTTAGCTTCATTGACTACAATGGCGCGACCACCCATGTCTTTGCCGTTTAATCCTTCGATAGCCTTTTGGGCTTCTTCGTCATTGGCCATTTCAACAAAACCAAAACCTTTAGACCGACCAGAAAACTTGTCGGATATAACTTTGGCTGAAGTGATGGCTCCAAACGGAGCGACTAATTCTTGAAGTTGGTTGTCATCAATAGAATAGGGAAGATTCCCTACATAAAGTTTCTTGCTCATAAATTTCCTTCGAAACGAAAACTTCTTAAGGATGGGGACAAACTGGGATACCAAAGACGGGCTCTCAATCGATCGCTCTCCTGCAGAAGAGAAGTCCTGACATTGCCACAATCAGGTTGTAAGGGCAATAGTTAATTTCTCTCTATTTTTCGGTAGGGTTAGATTTAATAGATATGGTATTTTTTGTATAAATTATATATTAATTTCAATGACTTAAGTGATTTTCTCTCAAGTTTTTCTATATTTAGGCTGGGGAGGCTTTCCCGAATTTGCGCAGATCCGGTTAAAAGGTCGATGGCGGGGATTGTGTCTACAAATTCGTAGGTTTTAGATCTCCATTGAAAATCTTGGGGGTAAAGTTTGGCCACATGTTTGATGAAAGCCAAGCCCGTGGCAAATGATTTAAAGGTTTTTTGGTTGGTAATGTGTAGCTGAATTCCTCCACAGTCGATTCCCGCCCATTTTTGAAACATGGGTCGAAACCATGTAGGACGGAAGACCACTCCCGGCAATTTTTCTTTTTCCAGGCTTGCCACTAATTTATCCGGTTCAATAAAAGGGGCCCCTGCAAGTTCAAAGGGTTTTGTCGTTCCCCGTCCTTCTGAAACTTCAGTGGCTTCCACAAGGCACATGCCTGGATAGACCAAAGCTGTTTCCAAGGAAGGCATATTAGGGGAAGGGTTGATCCACGGAAGGTCTGTGTCGTCATAATACATGGATCTTTTCCATCCCTTCATGGAAACCACAGTTAAATCACAATGGATTTTGTGTTCGGTATTAAAATAAAGCGCTAGCTCACCCACGGTGAAAGCATGTCGCACGGGGATACCCGAAAAAAGCCCGACAAAAGATTCAAAACCTGGTTGCAGAAGGGGTCCTTCAAGGGTGACCCCATTGATGGGGTTGGGTCTATCAAGAACGACAACGGGAATATTCTTTTGAGCACAGGCCTTCATGCATAGAGCGATCGTGTAGATAAAAGTATAATAGCGGCTGCCCACATCTTGCAGGTCGCACACAAGTATATCGATATTCTTGAGATGTTCTGCTTTGGGTGAAAGGGAATCAAAATGATTCCCATACAAGCTGGCAACAGGAAGCCCCGTGCGGGGGTCTGTTTGTGAATCACAACCCACCATGTCTTGGGCTGTTCCAAACAACCCATGTTCGGGGCCAAAGAGTTGGGTGACCTTCACTCCTTTTTCGAGCAATAGATCAAGAGTGTGTTTGTAGTTTTTATTGATACTGGCCGGATGCGCAAGCAGCCCCATACGTTTTGCGAGGCCAATCATCTTTTTTGAAAATAAATTGTCGATGCCTAATTTCACCATGCGTGGATGCACCGTCCATTTTTCGGACGGTTTTTCAAAAACTATCATGGCTTGCGTTCTGTAAGCCATCAATTTTTCAGCGATTCGATTTTGGCCTGTTTTTTGAATAGGGAAAGAGAATGCTTTCCAAAGTTCAATCAGCCGGGCTTGTGGGTGTGGATGCTTATTTAATGGATGTGGAAGTGGATATTCGTTTGTCCCAATTTCCCAAGTGGCACACGGTGGGATTGCCTGAAAATGAAGTGAAAGAAAGCAAGGAGCGCATCATTTCTGCCATCAAAAACAGCGGCTATGATTTTACCCAACGCAAAATCACCATCAATCTGGCTCCTGCCGATGTCAAAAAAGAAGGGACGGCCCTTGATTTGCCCATGGCGTTGGGCTTATTGGCCTCTTCGGGCCTTATTCCCACGGAACAGGTTTTGCCCTATCTTTTTTTGGGAGAGCTTTCACTTAACGGAGAATTAAGACCCGTCACCGGTGTATTGCCCGTGGCCATTTTGGCCGCTCAAAAAAAACTCAAAGGTCTTATTGTGCCCAAGGCCAATGCGCGTGAAGCAAGCATGGTGGAGGGACTTTCGGTGTATGCGGTGAATCATCTTTCAGAAATTGTTGAATTTTTAAATGGCCGGCTAGCCCTTAAAGCACAACCCGTTCTCACTTTTGAGGCCAAAGCGAAAACCTACCGTATCGATTTTGAAGAAATTTGTGGTCAGTATCAGGCCAAGCGCGCCCTTGAAGTGGCGGCTTCAGCGGGGCATAATCTGCTTTTTTTGGGGCCACCCGGGTCGGGAAAAACCATGCTGGCCTCAAGGCTTCCCACCATTTTACCGCCCCTGGGTTTAAGTGAATCATTAGAGACCAGCAAAATTTATAGCGTTGTGGCCACACTGGTAGGTAGCCACGGTTTGCTTAGCGAACGGCCTTTTCGGGCGCCCCATCACAGTATTTCGGATGCGGGTCTTATTGGAGGAGGAAGCATGCCAAAGCCGGGGGAAGTAAGCCTGGCCCATAATGGTGTTTTGTTTTTAGATGAATTGCCCGAATTCAAAAAAAATGTTTTGGAACTTTTACGCCAGCCCCTTGAGGCAGGGCAGGTGACTATTTCACGGGCCGCGATGAGCCTGACTTATCCCGCCAAATTCATGCTCATTTCAGCGATGAACCCATGTCCCTGTGGGTATTACGGGCATCCCAAAATACCCTGCAGTTGTAATTCGCTTCAAATCAAAAGGTATCGCACCAAACTTTCGGGGCCGTTGCTCGATCGTATTGATATTCACATTGAAGTCCCTCCGGTGACCTTTGATGACATGACCTCACGCAATCTGAGCCGTGAATCTTCTGAAATCATTCGGGCTCGGGTGATTAAAACACGTGAATTACAGATGGAGCGTTTCAAAAAAGAGGGTATTTTGCTCAACTCGCAAATGCAAAGCCGGCATATGCGCAAATATTGTGAGCTTAATACAGAAGGCAAACAGATCATGCGCAGCATCATGGAAAAATTTCACCTGTCGGGCCGGGCCTTTGATCGCATTTTAAAAGTGTCACGTACATTGGCCGACATGCAGGAAAAAGAATCCATTGAAGTGGGGCATCTGTTGGAAGCCGTTCAATACCGCAGCTTGGATCGGGGGATGATTGTATAAAATAATAATCTTTAATCATCCAGCCAGGGATTTTCTTCCATCCTGATGATGCCTTTTTGTTCAATGACTATCTTGGGATCTAGTTCCTGAAAGGAGAGTACGGCCAGTTCGGGAAGATCGTGCTCGGTGATTTTTTTGACATAACGACGTATGTCGGGAAGTGTTAATAGAATGCAGTATCTGGAATTGATGTTTTCTTTTTGGAAGAAGTTGATAATGGCCAGGTTTATTTGTGTCAGTCTGTCTGGAGAAAGGACTAGATAAGATTCAGAGCCATTGGTTTGGATGCCACTACGGATTTCGTCTTCTAATTTGTCATCCAAAATAGCCACGCCCAAGCGGGAACCTTCCTGGACATGCATGAAGGTGATTGTACGCTTTAAACCCATACGTACATATTCGGTAAGGGTGACAGGGTCTTTGTTTTCAGGTTGGTTACAGGACAAAATTTGTAAAATGAGCCGGAAATCTTTGATGGGGATTCCTTCTTCAACCAGTCTTTTGACCACTTCGGTCAGTTTTTGAATGGACATGACTTTGGGAACCACCTCGCGGACCAATTCCGGATATTGAATTTCAACGCGTGAAAGCATGTGGCGCATTTCCTGGATGCCCACAAAATCACCCGCGTGTTTTTTCAAAATCCTTTTTAAGTGACGGAGCAACATTTCTTCCGGGCCCAGGGTATTAAGCCCTTCCCTCGCCAAACTTTCTTTTTCCTTAAGGTTCCACAAAGAAATCGGTGTGCCATGCATGGTTTGTCCCGATTCCGGAATTTGTCCGGTGATATTTTTGTCTCTATTTGGAACCTCGCCGATCATGGTGCAGTGATGGGGATTCAGAAGACCCGTATCCACGGGCACTTCAAAAACACGTAGACGGTATTTGAATGATTTTGAAAGAGCCACGTTCACAATCAATTTAAGTTCGGGAAAGACAACACCCATCTGGTTTGTAAGATGAACTCTTAGTTTTGGATAGAGTTGTCCAAAAAAATGAACCCAGCGGGGGTCTTGTGTGAAAACCTGATAAAGTTCGTACCCCACTTCCAAAGCCAGTGGAGTGGGAAGCCCAATTTTTTCGGCACGCTGGTTTTCATCCTCAACTTTGTAGGCATCCACAGGAAGGGGAGCGCTGGTTTCTTGTTTGATTTTTTTAAGAATGGTAACAGCAACCCACGCCAATCCAGCAGAAAGAAGGCCGAAAAAAAATAGGGGAAAGCCGGGAAAAAATCCCATCCCCAAACTTAAGAAAGCCCCTGTTAAAAGGGCCCGGGGTTGGGAAAGAATTTGTTGCCCGATATCTTTACCCAGGGAGTTTTCTTTTTTTTCATCAGAAACCCGAGTGACAATGAAGCCGGCTGTAAGCGCCACAAGAAGGGCGGGAATCTGGTTTACCAGGCTATCGCCAATGGTGAGAAGGGAGTAGGTTTGGACCGATTCCTTAAAACTTAAACCCCGTTGCACCATGCCCGTGCCCATGCCGCCCAATAAATTGATGCCGGCGATAAGCAGGCTGGCGATGGTATCTCCTTTGACAAATTTCATGGCCCCATCCATGCCGCCATACATTTTTGATTCGCGGTGTAAATCATCGCGCAATTTTTTGGCTTCCTCTTGGCCTAGAAGCCCTGCACGAAGATCGGCATCGATGCTCATTTGCCTTCCGGGAAGGGCATCCAAGGTAAACCGGGCCGAGACTTCAGCGACCCGTTCGGCTCCTTTAGCCACCACGACAAACTGGATGATGGTGAGAATGAGGAACATGACAAACCCCACAAGCAAATTACCCCCAGTGGCAAAATTGCCAAAGGTTTCAATAATGTGCCCTGCATATCCGTAGCCTAAGACAAGACGGGTGGAAGCCAGATTCAAACCCAATCTAAAAAGGGTGCTGATTAAAAGTAATGTGGGGAATGTGGCCAGTTTCATGGAATCGGAAATGGAAAGAGTCACCAATAAGAGGGTGACGGAGCCCACCATGTTAATGGCCAGTAAAAAATCGAGAATCCAGGCCTCTAGCGGCAGAATCATCATGGCCAGTACACAGGCCACGCACCCCACAAGAATTAAATTTCCATAACGAGAAAAGGAGGTGATGATTGAAGTTTGTGTCAAGGAAGGGCATCTTGGTTGAAGGGCCATTTAAAAAAAAGAATTGCAACGGGTGTGCCAAAAAATGAAAAATAAAATTTCTTTTTGAAATTGGTTATTTATAATAACAATGACAAAACAGTATTTGAAGCGATTGTCTTAATAGAGTCCGAAAATCGGACGGTTGTCTATGGATCTAATTGCAAAGAAATATCGTGTTCTAAAAACCCTTGGAAAAGGAGCGATGGGGGAAGTCTATTTGGTGCTGCCGCCGCGTGGGGACCCGGTGGCTTTAAAGCTTTTGCGTACGGTTGAAAACACGGATCCCAAATCGGCTGTCTCGCAACTTGAAAATGAGTTTAGAGTTTTGAAGCGTCTTTCCCACCCTAATATCGGGCGCATCTATGATTATGGTTACGATGAAGAATTGAAAAAAGTGTATTTTACTTCCCCTTGGCTTAAAGGGAGTGATTTGTTTCATGCCACCAAGGATTTGCCTTTTGAAGAATGCGAAGATTTATTTGTTCAACTATTACGAGCCATCAACTATCTGCATCAAAAAGGGATTATTCATTGCGATTTAAAGCCGGGAAATGTCTTTGTTGAAAATGGCCAAGTGCTTTTGATCGATTTTGGTTTGGCGGGTTATTGGGGGGAATCGATTGTTGGAACTCCCACCTACCTGGCACCTGAAGTGTTTCGGGGGGCCCATCATACCGTGGCCAGTGATTTGTATGCCGTTGGGGTTGTTTTTTATAATTGCCTTACACGAACACAGCCTTATTCCGGGAAATCACTCCAAGAAGTTTACGATCGTCATCGTACTTTTACGCCTCCACCTGTCACCAAAGTAAATCCCAAAGTGCCCCAGTATTTTTCTGAAGTAACAGCCAATCTTTTGGCTAAAAAGCCGGAAGAGCGCTATTCATCGGCAACAGCTGTTATTGAAGAAATTGCCGCCTTTTCTTCAAAGAAATATTCCGTTGAAACGCCTGAAACTCTTTTGTCCTATCTTCCAGCCACTTCCGAACTGATCGGTCGTAAAGAAGTGCAGTGGACCATTGAGGGAGTATTGGACAAATTTTTAAAAAATGACGCACTCCCCTATAGTATCCTTTTTCTTTATGGGGAGCACGGTGTGGGGAAATCCCAGTTTGTCAGCCAAATCAAAACACGACTTCAACTCGAAAAAATAAATGTGGAAGATATTATTTTGCCGCTTAGCGAAGCAGACCAGGCTGTGTTGGGGTTGGCCAAAGTCCTTGTTTTTCAGGATCTCGAAAACTATCTGGGGGATGTGGGCCCTGATAATATGCTTGCAAGCCAGGAGCCACCTGAGACTTTCAAACATTTCATGTCTTTTTTGGAACAAAAGGTTCTCTCTCCTGAAACAACCAAACTTTTGCTGGTTTTAACAGGCACTCATAAAGATCACTGGAAACCTTTTGAAAATCTTTTTCCCCGTGAAGAACTGGTGTTTGAAGATGTCTTGATTCTTCCTTTTAATCAGGAGGAAACCCGGCTTTTCCTTGAAACAATCATCGGGCAGAAACAAATTCCCGAACGTTTTGTCTTGGAAATTTATCATAATACAGGGGGCAATCCCGCCCTGTGCAAACAGATTATTGAAACACTTATTCAGCAGGGTTTGCTTTTTGATGAATCGGGCCGATGGAGCTCTGATTTGCTGGGGCATTTATCCGGAGCCCTTAAACGCATTGAAACACCCCGTTCGCTGGAAGAAAAACTGAGGCAGGAATATTCCATTTTGGAAGAAGATGAAAAGGATGTGGCCCTATGGCTGGCCCTTTCTGAGCAGGGGCTTTCCAGCGAGGCCCTTCATAAAATTACGGAAGAGCCCCATTTGTCCAAATTATTGGAATCAATGATCATAAAAAAAATCATCAGGCAAGAAAAAGAGGGAAGCTATTGCTTGTACAAACCGGCTTTTGGCCCTTTTTTGACAAAACAATTGGGTTCTGAAGAACAAAAGAAAAGACATAGCCGGCTTGCCGCCCCTGATATTGGCTTGGATGATATTGATGTTTGGGAACATCAAAGTTTGGGCGCCGATCCCTTGGTTGTTCAGTCCTCTCTTGAAAAATTGGGGGAGGCCAGTCTTAAAAGGGGGGATAAAGAAAAGGCCCTCGATTGTTATCAACGTCTTCTCAAAATATTTGCTTCGGCCCCTCTGGTGCAAAGGGTTGACTGGGTTATTGATGGTGCCGATATTTTGATCTGGTTGGATCGTTTTTCTGAAGCTGAAAAAATGCTTCAACGGGTAGAGCAGGAAATTGATGAAGAAAGCGGGACGGTTCCCATAAAAAAACAGTTGGTCATTTGGGAAAAGAAGGGGTTGTGCCTTTTACACCAACAAAAACTTCATGAAGCACGGTTTTATTTTACTGATGGTGTTCGTATGGCCGCAGAACATGCGGATACCCGTGCCGAGGAAATAAGGTTCTTAAATGATCTGGCCCAGATTTCTGTTCTTACCGGGCATTCGGAGGAAGCCATCAATCAGTTCTTGCAGGCCCGCCAAAAAATCAGGGAGTTGGCGGCTGATGAGCTTTTACGCATCACCAACAATGATTTGGGGCATGTTTATTATCAATTGCGTGACTATGAAAAAGCCATTGCCGTTTTGAGTGAGGATATTGTTGTCTTTGAAAAATTACCCTACAAAGAGCCTTTGGCACGGGCCCTTTATTCCATGGCGGAATCTTATCGCGCCCTCAAGAATTTCGACAAGGCGACGACAGAATACGAGCGTTGCATTGAAATCTGTCATAGTGAAAAACTCCTTCCCATCTTATTGCGTGCTTATAATGGGTTGGGAAATGTGCTTATGACCCAGGAAAAGTTTGATCAAGCTTTGGCGAGTTACCAAAAAGCCATTGAAATTAGTGTGCATTTAAAAGACATCACCACCAAAGCAGCCCTTTTGGCGAATCAGGGGATTATTTATTGTCATCAGCAAAACCTGCCCCAGGGGTCACGCCGGTTTTTGCTGGCCAAGCAGATTTTGGAATCAAAAGAAAAAAAGATGGCTTACGAAAACAAACTTTTGGCCAAGTGTTATCAAGAGCTCACCAATATCGCCAAAGAAGAAAAAGATCCGATGAAAGCGCTTTCGTTCCAGATTGAACATATGCGCATGGCTGAAAAACACGAAACCTCGGGAGAAAGAAAATTCACGATCAAGTATGAACTGGCCGATCTTTATCTTGAAAACAGGTTGGGCGATCCCTTTATGGCAGAAGTAAAAACACTTGAGACCATGGCCAAATCGGCCGATGAAAAAGAAAAAGTTGACGCCCTCAAAAAACGGTGGCAGGCCATCACAAGCTTTGATCAGGAAAAGACGATGAAGTTGAGTTAGCCAGATTTTTCTTCACGAAGAACGTCAGCCGAAGGACTGATCAGCCTTTGGCTGAAATTACGAATTACGTGAACGAAATTTGTGGCACTTTTGTTCACGTTTTTCGTTCTTCGGGGAAAATTTGCTGCCGCAAATTTTCGGGGCAGTAGCTCAGCTGGGAGAGCGCTTCGTTCGCAACGAAGAGGCCGGCGGTTCGATCCCGCTCTGCTCCACATAATTTTTGACTAGATTTTCAGTATGACTTCTCAGAATAAAAAAAAAGAAGAAGAGTTGATCAAACTCTTTGATAAAGCCCCCATCAAAAAAACTTTTGGTATGACTTTCCACTATGATCAAGGATCGGCCATCTTTGAACTTCCTTATAACCCTGGTTTGGATCATGCCCTGGGTGGCACCCACGGAGGTGTGATTGCCACCCTGCTTGATAATGCGGGTTGGTTCACGGTGGCCCTTTATTATGACACCTGGATTGCCACTTCTGAATTTCAAACGCGTCTTTTAGAGCCCGTTACAAAGGAAACCCTTATCTCCAGAGGCTGGATTATCCGGCAAGGAAAAACCCTTTCTGTGGCAGGGATGGAAGTGAAGACTTCTTCCGGAAAACTTATTGCCACGGGGACGGGAAGTTTTGTGGTGACTTCAGTTCCTTATAATATTTTTCAATCTTAATTTTCATGACCCTTCCTTCTTACACGCTTGTTCGTTCCAAAAGGCGAAGTGTTGGTCTTCTTATTAATGCGGAGGCTTGTTTGATTGTTCGAGCTCCATTAAGGGCTTCCGTGGAGTATATTGAGCGTGTTCTTTATGAAAAAAAGGCCTGGATTGAAAAGACCAAAGCCAGGGTCAAGGCTGCACCCCGGCTTTCCCCAAAAAAATTTGTCACCGGTGAGGAGTTTTATTTTTTGGGTAAGCTTTATCCCCTCATGGTTGTGGATCATGGTGATGAACCCCTTGTTTTTGAGGATGGGTTTGTATTGAACGAAAAATATCAGAAAACGGCGCGGGCCTTGTTTGTTGCTTGGTATAAGAATGAAGCCAAAAAATACATTGTGCAACGCGTTACTTATTGGGCTGGACTTTATCATTTAAACTATAAATCGATCCGAATATCCTCCGCCGAAAAAAGATGGGGTTCGTGCAGTTCCAAGGGAGGGTTAAGTTTTAATTGGCGTCTGGTCATGGCACCCCCTTCGGCCATCGATTATGTCGTGGTGCACGAACTGGCCCATCTAAAACACTTGAATCATTCCAGGGTTTACTGGGAATGGGTGGAAACGATGTGCCCCGACTATAAAAACGAAAAGATGTGGATGGGGAACAATGGAAGGGTGTTAGCCCTATAATGGGACATAGAGTAAAAATTAAAGGCTCAATCCATAAAGCTCTATTGTTTACTTGCCTTCTTTTTTCTCGTCCGTGTTTTCGTCACTTTTCTTTTCGGGTTTTACGCTACAGGAAGCCGCTTTCTTTTCGGCTTTGTCTTCTTTTTTCTCGCTCTTTTCCATCATGGCGCCGCAAGCGCCAGGAGCACAAGCCCCTTGTTTTCCTTCTTCCATTTTTTCCTGTTTGGTGGGTTCTTCTGCCAGCACCCATGATGTTTTGGCGGCCAAATTTGTGGCCAAAAACCCTGCTACAGTCAGACCCGAAATAAGTAATTTCTTTTTATCCATATTTTCTCTCCTTTGGTTGTTAATCCTGTATTAAAGAAAAAGACTCTATGACTTGCGTCATAGGGTTGATCAATATTTTATGAATACGGTTTGTTGGCTCAACCATTTTTAACTTTTTTGAATTCAAAATGCATTGTTATTTTGCCATTAGTAAAGTGTGTAATTTGAAATGCCGTTATTGCTACGTGCCAGCGTACAATAAAAGCCATCAGGTGAATTATGATGGGCGGGCCTTGGAAGCGGCACAGCGGTTTGCGGCAAAAATAAAAAAAGAGGATTTCTTTGTTGAAAGTATGACCCTCCATGGTGCCGAACCAAGTATTCTTTCGGCAAAAACCCTGGGAGAAATCATTAATATCTTGGCAGAGTCCACCCATGACATTGTTCGCATCCAATCTAACGGAACCCGATTTACGGCCGATTATCTGGACCAACTTCTTAAGATTATAGGGAATCCAAAACGTTTTTTTGTGGGGATTAGTATTGACGGGAGTGCCAAAATCCACAACGAACAGCGTGACAATAGCTGGCAAAGGGTCACGCACAATATCAACGAACTCAATAAAAGGGGTTTCCGTATTGGTCTTCTTTCGGTGATTACTCCCTTGACCCTTCAATATTTACCCGAGTTTGAAAAATGGATTGAACAAACGCGCCCCCAGGTTGAAAGCATCAGCTTTAAACTTGGGGAACATGGGTATGGCCTTAATGACGAGGAAAATCTGCGTTTTGCCAAATGGCTGGTCCGCACCAAAAACCTTAAATCCCTTCAGGCTTTTCAACCCGATCTTTGCATGCACCAAGGGAATCGTTGTGTTTTTTTTGAGTTTGATATTGATGGGAACTGCTATGCATGTAACAAAAATTTTAACCAGGAAGGGGTTTTTGCCAACTGGTTTAACGAAAGTTTTTCTGCCATCGTGGCCAAACGCCTTCATCTTTTCAAATTACAACCTATCAATGTTGAATGTCTTGATTGCTCTTATAAGCCGGTTTGCGAAAGTGGTTGCCCCGCCAGTCGAATACAAAATAGATCGGTTGATTGTTTGATAAAAAAAACCGTTTACGCCAAATTGGCAGAGGAGGGGATAGATTTCCAACGCTTTTTCAGGATTGAAGGAAGATCGACGGAAGAATCTTTTCGAGTTGCAAGGGGGCATCACAAATTACTGCTCAAAACACGGCCTTTTTTTCAATCGAGAATTCGTTTGGAAGGTCATCAGCTCATGTATCAAGCCTCGGATAACAAGAAGCGCACATTACTTCTTAAGCCCCGTGCTTCAGAATTTTTAAATCTTTTTTTAGAGAATCGGGCCCTCAACATAAGCCAGGCATTAAACAGATTTGATTCGCATAACGACTTTAATGAAGAACTTGGCTTTCTTAAGCAGCTTTATGAAAGAGGGATTATTTTGGGGTTTGAGTGAGGGGGATTTTTTGTGGAGACTATCCTCCAATGGATCGGATGCTGGCGTTCTCTTCTGGTCTCCGATCGGTTTTTTTGTTCACCCATGGATGGCTTGCCGGTTTTCCTAGGATCACTTGATGCATTTCTTCTTGAATCTGAATGATAGAGTGTCCATTCCGAAGGGAGGGGTGAAAATCATGTTGAAGGTTCGAAAAAAGACAGAGCTGAATTTTACCGGTGGCGCTCATCCGGATACGGGAGCATTTGGAGCAGAAGGGTTCGGTCATCGAGGCGATAAATCCGACCCTTCCTTTTCCACCAACCAATTCATGACTTTCAGCGACCTCGGTGCCACGTAACAGGGGCTCTATCTTATATTTACCCGCGATTCGGCCGCGGATGGTTTCAATGGGCACCACCATTTCCGGTTTCCAGGCGGTTCCGCATAAAGGCATGAATTCGATGAACCGGACTTCCAGCGGGAATCGGAAGGCCAGAGCTGAAAAACCGTCGATCTCCTCATCTGAAATTCCCTTCAGAGCCACGACATTGATTTTTACTTTCAGGCCAGCCTCCAGCGAGCGAAGAATACCACTCCACACTTGATGGAAAGAATTCGAGCCGGTCAGCTCTTGAAACCGAGCAGGATCAAGGCTATCCAGACTGATGTTAATCCGCTGCAAACCTGCTTCCTTCAATTCCCACGCGATTTCGGAAAGCTTCGCCCCGTTGGTTGTCAGCGCCAAATCGCGAATGCCAGGGATGGATGAAAAGCGGGCCACCAGCGAAAGAATGTCCTTGCGAATGAGCGGCTCTCCGCCAGTTAACCTTAAACGCCAAACTCCCATTTCGCTCACTGCTCGGACGAATTGTTCCATCTTGGCAGGCTCAAGATAATCCTCTTTTGGAAGAAGTTTGATTCCCTCGGCAGGTAAACAATAGACACACCGAAAAGGACACCGATCTGTAACCGAGAGGCGGAGATAGGTAATCGCACGTCCATGGGAATCTGTGAGCGGTTTTATCATCATATAAAAGTCATAATGTTAATAGGACTTCTCCATTTTCTTCCTTCACTTCGAAGGTCTTCACGGTTTCTCCTTTTTCCGATCCGATTCCTGTGTGAAGTTCATATTTACGACCGTGATAAGGGCAGATGACCGACTGGGCATCACAAACTCCTTCGGCCAAAGGGCCGGCTCGATGGGGGCATTTGTTTCCAATGGCAAACAGCCCTCCCGTGCGGGGGCGAAATACGGCAATCTCTTCTGATCCCACAATGAAACAGTGCCCTTGTCCCAAAGGAATTTTTTCAATTGATCCCAGACTGATTATTTTTTTATCCATTGTTTATGGCCTCCTCTAAAGTGCGGACAAGCTCCGGACCTTCAAATTGTTGGGGATAGGCGGGAATTTCCGCCTCTTTCCAGGGGTCAATATAGGCGGCGGCGGCCTTTTCAATTTCCGCATCCAGCTTCGGACAAAGCCCCAGTTCATCTTCAATGAGAAGAGCTTTCAGTCGGTCGATGCCGATCCGTTCGACAAATCCGTAAGTGCGTTCCATATATTTGGCGTGCTCGCGGTAATACTGGAGAAACCGACCTACAATCTTTAACACCTCTGCGTGTGTTTCGACGGTGACTAATAGATCACCCTTACGGACGGTGGCTCCGGCCGCTCCGCCGATGTAAATTTCCCATTTTCCCCCTTCAATCGCCACGACCCCCACATCTTTCACGTAGGCCTCCGCACAATTGCGCGGACAGCCGGTGGCCGCCATTTTCACTTTGTGAGGGGATTCGATTCCCTGCAATTTGTATTCGAGTTCCTGCGCTAGTTTGATGGAATCACCCACACCATAGCGGCAAAAATCGGTTCCGACACAACTCTTCACCGTTCGGACCGACTTGGTGTAGGCGTGCCCACTGGGCATGCCAAGATCTTTCCATATTTTTGGGAGGTCCTCTTTTTTGATACCAAGAAGATCGATGCGCTGACCTCCGGTAATTTTCACCATCGGAACATTGTATTTCTTGGCCACGGTGCCAATGCGGATCAACTCATCGGCTGAAGTAACGCCCCCATAGATGCGGGGGACTACGGAAAAAGTTCCATCTCGTTGAATATTGGCATGGACGCGATCGTTAATAAACCGGGCATCCCGTTCATCTTCGTATTCTTCGTTCCAGGTTGTCCGGAGAAGCGATGCCAAGCCCACTTTGCTGGCCGCATCTTCTTTTCCATTTCCCAGTTCCCGAAAAACGGCACTCACCGACTTGAGTTGTTTTTCCTTGATGGCGGCAATGAGCTGGGATTTTTCCAGAGGAATGCTCGGCACATAATGATGCTCACTCACGTCGTAGGCCACTTGCCCGGCATAGGCCTGAATCAGTTGAACAATAAGCCCCTTGCATGAACCGCATCCTTTTCCGGCTTTCGTGCAAGTTCCCACCTTGGCCACGCTGGTGCATCCTTCAGTCTGAATGGCATCGCGGATGGCCCCTTTGGAAATACCATGGCAATTGCAGATCTGTGCATGGTCCGGCATGCCCGCCACATCGGCCAGCGAAGAGACATTTGTTGCTCCAAATAAAAGATCAGTCCTCTTTTTGGGAACCCGGCTTCCTTCTTTAAAGAGCTGCATCAAAATATCCGATGCCTGCGTGTCCCCGAACAGTGTGGCCCCGACCAAGACCTGTTTGCGGATAATCAATTTTTGATAAATTCCTTTTTTGGGTTCCCGGTAAGTGATCACCTCGTCCTCTGGATCTTTGGGATTGACCTCCCCCATCGCCACCAGCTCCACGCCCATCACTTTCAGTTTGGTGGCCATTTTCGATCCGGTGTAAGCCGCTTGGGGATTGGTTTTGGTAATCACATCTGCCAGCGTTCTGGCCATCTCCCAGATGGGCTCGACCAAACCGTAGATTTGGCCCCGGTGCTCCACACATTCTCCCAACGCAAAAATAGCCAGATCGTTGGTCTGCATCTGATCGTTTGTCAATAGTCCCCGCCCCACGCCAAGCCCTGCTGCATTGGCCACTTCAACAATCGGACGAATTCCGGTACTCACGACCGCCATGTCAGTGGCTAGCGTCATCCCATCATGGAAAATAAGCCCCGTAATTTTGTCGTGCTCCTTCTGGATGCTCTTCACAATTTGCCGACACAAAACGGTAATCCCCATCGCCTCCATCGTCGATTCCAAAAGGCGTCCCCCTTCATCATCTAGCTGAACCGGCATCAGGTGCGGTGCGGCTTCAACAACGGATACCTGCACTCCGTGAGTCAAGAGCCCGCGGGCGGCTTCCAAACCAAGTAACCCCCCGCCGATCACCGTGGCTCTCTGGCAGTTAGCTGCATAATCAGCAATGCGGGCGCAGTCATCCAGAGTGCGGAAAAGAAAAGTGCCGGGACCTCCGAAGCCTTCTATCGGCGGCACAAAGGGACGGGAACCGGTGGCGATAATGATGTGGTCGTATCGTTCCACTACAGTCGAGCGGCCTCTTTCCCCCTCCCCGTGTGGGAGGGGGCTCGGGGGAGGGGGAGCGTACGGAGACTCATCTTTTGTCAGGGGAATGCCAACGACAATCTTCTTTTCTC
>MGPH01000059.1:5953-6211 GCA_001797365.1 Deltaproteobacteria bacterium GWA2_45_12 | reverse complement strand
GGTCACTTTAACGCCCGCATGAAGTGTGATCCCTTTTTCTTCATACCAAGAAAGTGGGTTCATGAAGATATCGGTGGCCTTGTCGGTTCCGTTCAAGACATTGGAGAGAAGAATCCGGTTGTAATTGCCGTAAGGTTCCGCACCGAACATTGTAATATCAAACATGTCGGGAGCTCTTTTGAGGATTTCTTCCACGACGCGGGCTCCGGCCATTCCATTTCCAATGACGACAAGACGTTTTTTATTCATATTTTTAAT
>MGPH01000059.1:0-5630 GCA_001797365.1 Deltaproteobacteria bacterium GWA2_45_12 | reverse complement strand
GGTATAAAGCCTCTCGCCTCCCCATTGCATCCCTCCCTTGGCTTCAATTTCTGGGTAGGTCATGGATGAATAATCGCAAAGCCTCCCTTTGGAAACCCGCTTCCACTCTTCGAAAGCGTCCTGCGGTTTTGTCCATCCACGGAAGAGAGTCTCGTAGCAGCCGCGTCTTCTGGCAACTTCCAAAAAAATATCGAAATCGGATTTGGCTTGTCCTGGAGGATCGAGTGCCTTATTCACTTTGGACACACGGCGTTCCGAGTTGGTGTAGGTTCCCTCTTTTTCTCCCCACATCGCTGCCGGCAAAACCAGATCAGCCAGCTCGGTTGTGGGAGTTGGGTGAAAACCATCCTGCACGACCAAAAAATCGAGTCGCGAGATGGCATCTTTTAAAAGACTCTGATTGGGATAGGAAACAAAGGGATTGGTCCCTAAAATCCACAACGCCTTGATTTCCCCTTGAATGATGGCTTCAATGATATCGGGATAAGCCTTCCCTCTTTTGGTTGGGAGAGTTTCGACCGGGATATTCCAGATTTTGGCTAACTCGCTGCGATCGCCCACCTCTTCAAATTTTCGATAACCGGGAAGGCTCGAGGCAAAGCCCGCCTCGCGCGTTCCCATCGCGTTACATTGGCCGGTGATCGAAAAAGGGGAAGCGCCGGGACGGCCAATATTTCCGGTGATAAGCGCCAGATTATTGATGGCGTTGACCGTTTGGGTCCCTTGAGTGGAGTGATTGACTCCCATTGTCCAAGCAATGGTTGCAGCGACTGCATCGCCATAGGCGTAAGCAACGCGTTTGATCAATTCGGCATCGAGGCCCGTTACTTTTGAAACATGGGAGAGAGTGTATTTTTGAAGGTGAAGATAAAGTTCCCTAAAACCAACGGTGGAGTTCTGGATGGTGGGAAGATCAATTTTTCCCGCATCGATCAAGATTTTGGCGATTCCATTGAGTAGGACCAGGTCAGATCTGGGTTTGAGTGGCAAATAAATATCAGCCAACATCGCCGTTTTTGAAATACGCGGATCAGCCACAATGAGAGTCCGATTTTTATTTTTCTTCAAATGCTGCCAAAGGATCGGATGATTGTCGGCAATATTGGCTCCGATGAGAAAAAGACAGTCGGTCAAGGCCAAATCGTCGTAACAACCCGGAGGCCCATCGCTCCCGAACGAACGTTTGTACCCCGAGACGGCAGTCGCCATGCAGAGGGTCGTGTTTCCATCGTAGTTGGTTGTCTTAAATCCAAGCTGGATCAGTTTTCCCAAAGTATAAAATTCTTCGGTAACAAACTGTCCCGTGCTTAAGACTCCCAGCGCCTGATTTCCATAATTTTGCTGAACACCCACAAATCGATCCACCAAAGTGTTGAGAGCGTTATCCCAACTCACCGGTCGGAGTTTTTCCCGGATTTTCAGCAAAGGACGGGTGGCGCGGCCTTTCGCATGGATAAACTGATGCTCCGAGAGCCCCTTGGGGCAAAGCGCTCCTTCATTGACGGGATGATCCCTATCTCCCTTAACAGCAACGGCTCGGCCGTTCCTGACTCCCAGGAACATTCCGCACCCGACCGAGCAATATCCGCAGGTTGTCTTGACCCATTTTTCCGGAATTTTTACTTGAGAAAGATAACCGAATTGGGGATCGAGGCCATACCGGTACTTTTCGGCGGCGGTGTCAATTCCAAGAAATCGGGAGATTTTTTTAATCGGCGAAATCATGTCAAAAGTAGCCCTCTGGTCTTTTTTTCGGAACGACGGTTACAAAAAATAGGTAACGGCCAGTCAGTTCGCTGGCCAGTGTCAGAATCATGAGGGTGGTCAGGCAGACAGCCAGTGTGGAAATCTCCAGGCTTGCATGGAGGACGAGGTTAAACAAGACCAGCGGCACCAGCAGAAGTGTCATCAGCAAAACACCCAACCGCGAAAGAAAGAGGATCCTGAATCGTTCAGTCAGCATTCGGGCCGAGGCTTGTAATTCCGGTTCATCCTTATTTAAGGAATGAAAAATTTTGACGATAATCCCCCCTAACTGAACAAAGCCCGCCAGAATTAAAATAGATGCCAGAAAAAGACCGACAATTTTAAATGTGGGTAGAATCTCATTCCAGGCGATCGTTTGCCCTTTCAGGCTCCAAACAAAAACGGCGAGAGACAACAGAGGTCCCAAAATAAATGACGTCGCCATGAAGGCGATGGGGGTGCGCCTGCTATCCCATGAGGGACGCGCTGGAACCCTATAGATCATTGCCGAGCAATAAACCCCCGCGAGTCCAAACAGCATGACGAAAATTCCAATGAGACCGCGAAGCAAAAAGGGAAGCGGATAAAAACGTTGCCAGGCCAGTACACTATAAACCACGGCAGCGAAGGCAAAGAGTGAGAAGAAAAGAACCTCGCGAGAAAGCCACGAACGTCTCCACATTTTGAGAGCCCGGATGGCATGAAGGGGACGCCCCAGATGAAAAAAAGAGGTGTTCAAGGCCAGAACAACAGTTCCCAGCATGGCCAAATGGGCAATTTTCAAGAATTGCTCAAAAAATGCCGGAAGGTTTTTGAAATATCCCAACCATTCCAAAGTCAACAGAGATCCAAATCCGCCGACGGACAATTGTGTCAGAACGGTGAGAAAAATTAATGAATAGTGGGGATGTTCGGGTGCAATGCGGTAGGAATCAATTCGCTTCAAATCCAAACCGTCTTTCTTGGGAGGGATTATCCGGGTTGAAGATTGGGTGATCGAGGCATCAGGCACTCCCGGTGCATTGGCTTCCAACACTCGCCCCTCTGCAAATGCGGTTTTCCATTCTTCCACATCATAGTGTTCGATCTTGAGTGCGTCAGACGGGCAGGTCTCTACACACGCCGGGTTTTGACCCTTCTCGATCCGTCCGTGACACATGTCACATTTGGTGACCATGCCCCGTTCCACATTAAACTGGGGCGCTCCGTAAGGACAATTCCAAGTGCAATACTGACAACCGATGCAGGCATTGTCTTTCATCCGGACAACGCCCGTTTTTTCATCCTTGTAATAAGCGTCCACGGGGCAACCGTTCAGGCAAGCCGGATCGCCACAGTGGTTGCATGACATCGAGATGTAGGAGCGTTTCGTATCCGGAAAATCCCCCCCCTCAATTTCACCCACCTGCCGCCATTTCACCTCTGGCGGATTATTGTTTTGCTCGTGACAGGCCACTTCACAACACTTGCATCCGATGCACTTGGTGGCATCAAAGTGAAAGCGGTAGTTTTCGCCCGGCTTGAGCGGTATGAGAGGACGATGATCCGTCAAAGGACAGCTCCTTCCATTTGATTCCACTTTTTTCTCCACGTCCCTTTGACGACCCATAAAATCGAAAAAGCGGCCAAACAGGAGAGGCCAAAGATAAGAAAGCCGATGCCGTAACTGGCCCAACGGTCCTTTAAGGCGCCGAGCGCAAACGGAAGAAGAAAGCCTCCAAATCCGCCAAAGGTCCCGACAAGACCGGTAATGGTACCGATCTCACGAGGGAACCGTTGAGGCACCAACTGAAAAATAGCGCCGTTTCCCATTCCCAAAAGAAGCATGGTGATAAACAGCAAGGGCACGATCAGCGGCAAGACGGGCAGTTGAGAAACAAGGAAAAGGCAGATGGCAATTCCCGTATACAGGAAAGAGAGCGTGCGAATGCCACCGATGCGATCAGAAATGTAGCCTCCGAGCGGACGGCAAAAGCTTCCGGCAAAAACGCAGAGGGCCGTTAGGCTTCCCGCCGTCACACGCGAAACATCATACTGGTCGGTGAAAAAAATCGGCAGGAAGCTGGCGAGCCCGACAAATCCACCAAAGGTGATCATGTAAAAAAAACAGAATAAGAGCGCATCGGTTTCTTTTAAGGGACGGAAGTAGCGCAGAAAAGGGATGGCTGGAGGGTGGTTGGGGCTGTCCTTGGTAAAAAGGGCAAAATAGGCCATCACCAAAAATAAAGGGATGAGGGCAAAACCAAAAACGGCATGCCAGCCGTAACCTTCAGCCAGTCGTGGGGCAAAAAAGGCGGCCAGCACTGTGCCGCTGTTTCCAGCCCCGGCGATTCCCATTGCCAATCCTTGGTGTTCCGGCGGATACCACCTAGATGCCATCGGAAGTGCCACGGCAAAACTAGCCCCGGCGATACCCAGAAAAAGACCGATGATATAGATCTGAGGCATTGTCTTTCCTGTGAGGAAGGCCAACAAAAGCGGAATAACGGTAAGGGCCATCCCCATCAGGGCTGTTTTTTTGGATCCGATATGATCAGCCAAAACTCCCAGCGGCAACCTCAGGAGAGACCCTCCCAAAATGGGGATCGCCACCACAAGCCCCTTGGCAGTTGCACTCAAGCCAAAATCTTTGGCGATGAAAGCTCCAAGAGCCCCAATGAGAACCCAGATCATGAAGCTGATGTCAAAATAGAGAAAGGCTCCAAGAAGTGTTGGAATATGTCCCGCTTTTTTGAAGTTTTTTAAATGCATAAATACTCCCTTGTTGTTGAGGTTTTTTAAAGTATGACTCATTGCGTTAGCAATACGTGTGCCAAAGCAACTAAGTTAAAAAGATAAGTAATTTGGACGCTTAATAAAAATTGTCTTTGAAAAGAGGGGAGCTTGCATGCCTTGAAAAGAGGCATATGCCTAAGAAGTGGTCATATAAAAGCTTTATCCCCGAAACTTTTCCTGCTAGGCCTCGGGTCACCTGAAACACCGTTGAGGTTTTCCATGAAGTTTTCTGGTTCCAATTTTTTCTTAAAATTTTTTCTGGCTCTCGGCATTATTTTAAGCTCTTCCGCCTGTCATCAAGGGGCGGCACCCTCTGATTTACCCAATAAAGAAGAAAAAATACCACTTCCCGATCCGGGCAACGGCCCGCCTCCCCCTGTGCAGTCGCCGTCGCCGCCGGTTTTGTTTTTGACATTGCAGGCTACGGGAACGTTCAATTCAGTCACCAGCCAGTTTGATGTGAACGGTCTTGTGACTGATCAGAATAACCAGGGTTTTGGTGGGGCGGAGGTGATGATAAGGAACAGTAGAACTCAGGAAAACGATCAGACAGTAAGCCAAAATAATGGCCAATTTGAGGGCTCTGTTGCTGCAGAGGTTGGAGATACGGTTTTGGTGAAGGCAAGGGATCCTTCAACAGGTGTTGAAAGTAACGAGGTTGAATTGTTGGTCGTGTTTGGGACCACCGACGGGCAACTCTCACGCCCTGAAAAACTGGCAAGCTACGATACAAATGAGAAACACTATTTGTTTGTTACTGATCACAGTGGACAAAGAATCCAGGTTTTTGAAACAAGGAATGAACAATTAATTTTTGTTACCCAGTTTGGAAAATATGGAGAGAACGCCGAAGATTTTAATCATATACGTAAAATGACAATTCGTGGAGATGGCACTGTTTTTCTCATCGATGAAAAAAAGGTAAAAGTTCTCAAATTTAAAGATGAGTGTTTAAGGTATATCACTCAATTTAATGAGGAAGATTTTGTCGGGCCAGACGATATTAATCGGAATCTTTGGATAGACGAACGCTGGACTGCGCCCCGTCAACTGGAGAGTTGGCGTCAGAAGTTGAGATGGGGGTTGCAGTCGTTAGTTTTTGTTTTCCA
>MGPH01000058.1:254-45848 GCA_001797365.1 Deltaproteobacteria bacterium GWA2_45_12 | reverse complement strand
CCTATAAAACATTAGCAGCTTCGCTGCTACCCGCTTTCACCCACGGGCTTACGCCCGTGGTCCTCAGCGGGGTTCTGATAGAAATGCAGAAGGTCTCCCCATCTGTTCCCACGTCAGTGAACAAGATACCCAAAATTGGAGAATGGTCCTTGGTGCCGTTGATATTGGGTTAGGAGAAACCTCTCAAAAGATAACTCCACCCGAAGATATTCATTTCAAGGAGTGTGGGTGTACTAATATTCCAGTTGCCGTTGGAAATAGTTATAGAGACAGCACTCCTATCCAATTACCGAGGGATATACAGACACGTGTCGATGCTATTGAACACCGGTGTAGTAATATTAGCGGGGATTGTCCCTTCTCTAATATTGAAACAGTGGACGAAGATAGGAAAATTGGTTCGATCGAAACAGAGATTCGTAATCATCGCAATTTTCATCTTCGCATCGGCGGGGCTCCACCGGAGGCACCAGGTGTTATTCATATCCATCACGGCAATGGGAACATCATAGGCGCTGATGATTCTTATTATGTTCCCGGGTGCCAAGGGGCTGAGGCGGCTGGTGGACAAGTAGCAGGTAATTTGGAACGTGGCGTGATTACGAATGCTTTACTCTGCGAAGTGAATGTTCGCAAAGTTCTACGGTTTGAAGAACTGGGCGCCGAATACATTAATGAGCAAACGGGTCGATGCTTAGAAGAACAAGGTTTGAGTCCTGAGCTTGATCTTGACGTCATTACAAGCCCTGGGGTTACCCCCGATAGCAATCGTGATGATCGGGAGAGAAGGGCCGTAGATTTTGCGATAAACAGATTAGCAACCGACCCATGGCCCGAGGTCACCGAATGCATTCGTCAATCGGTGGAGCTGTTTTATCAGGCTCCCCTCCGTAATCTTTATATGAGTGAGGGTTACGATTATGAAAATCCAGATACCGATGGAGATGGTGTCTGTGATTTGCAAGACACCTGCGTTCAACTTCCAAATTTTGACGATTATCCTGATGTTGAATCGGATGAGGGTCCTGATCCATTCGACAATGATGGTCTTGGATATAGTTGTGATAATTGCCCAAGGCATCCCAATCCTAAAAACGAACAAGGAATTCAACCCGAAAGCGATGGAGATGGAATTGGAGATGCGTGTGATATTTGCCCTGGTGACCATGCGATGCCCTTTAATGTAGAAGATCCTCTTCGAGACTTCGATCTCGATCACGTTAATGATCAATGTGATAATTGTCCTGAGATAGCCAACCCTCTACCTATAAGAGTAGGAGAGAATCGACAACTAGATCAAGACGAAGATGGTTTAGGGGATGTCTGCGATCAATTTCCCTATGATAGGAATAATGATTGTGATGGCGATGGAGTTCCTGGAAGAGTAGCAGCCAATTCTGGAGAACGCGTCGATTTATTCCCATTCGATCTAAATAGTATTGAACAGGATTCAGATGGGGATGGGATTCAGGCCTGTAGTTTGGATACTTCTTGTCCCATTGCAGATGTGCGATGCGATAATTGTCCGACGCATAACAATCCCAGCCAAAGCAATACCGACAAGGATCTTCCCTCTGGAGACCCTCAAGGAGATGCCTGTGATGACGACGATGATGGTGACGCGTTAATTGATGATCTTGACAACTGCCCTTGGCATTTTAATGACAATCAAGATGATACCGATGGTGATGGTTCTGGAGATGCCTGCGATCCCCCCGACAGCGATCATGATAACATCATTGATGAAGCGGATAATTGTCCACACGATTTTAATGAAGCCCAAACGGATCGTGATCAAGACGAAAAGGGAGATATTTGTGACAGATGCCCCGACTTAAACAGTGCAACGCAAGATTACGACCAAGATTGTGTCGCTGATAGCGATGACAATTGTCCACAAACAAAAAATGGGCGTCTAGAATCAAACGACCAAGGGGATCTTGACGGCGATGGAGTGGGTGATGTGTGTGATAGCTGTGTTCGAAATGCAAATGCCGGACCGCAACAAAATTTAGATACTGATGGAGATGGGGTGAAGGATACGTGTGATAATTGCCCCTCCCTACCAAATGCCGACCAAAGGAATAGTGACGGAATACTGACTGGAGATGCCTGTGAAATCATCGTTCTCTCGCTCACAGGGACAACCCTCTACATTGATTGGGATGATTTGAACGAACAAAGAAGGTCTGTTCAAGCCTTTTTTGTAGCAAATCCTATTGGAAATGCCCGTTTGGGAAATGTTCGGTGTTTCATTAAAGATTCAAACAATCAACATATCAGTGAATGCACACGGGTCGAGATGGGAATAAATAATCAAAACCTACCGATAGGAAATCTAACTTGGAATGGACGAAAAGAGGACGGTTCGGTTGCCATTCCCGGGATTTATAAAATGGAACTGCAAGGGCAAACTTCTGATGGACGAGATATCTCTCCACCAGCTCCGGTGATGTTTACAATCCACCGCATCCAATTTTTTAAAATGGCACAAGGATTAGCTCAGTCGGGAGGAAATGGAGCCAATAACAATCTGCCGCCCATCGAAAAATTAGTGCTCTATGTCAATAATGACGATGACGACCGTGATTTTCTTGAAGATCTAGCTGATAATGAAACACAAAACGACAATGACATCGTTCCTCTGACTATACGGATGGATCCTCCATTGAGAGGAGAGTTAACAGTTCGGATTGTTGGTGATAATCCTGAGGATCCCCAGCCTCCGGTCAGTCTATGGTTAAATCCTTCCCATTCAAACGCTTTGGCACGCCCTTATGTTATTGAAACGGGAGAAAATCCTACCTCAGTTATTTATATTGAAGGAGGAAAAGGGGGAAAACAGCAACTACAAGTTGAATGGAATTCTCGCGAAGCTGGGGGTCAAGGACTTGCTCTCTCCGAAAAAAGATTGCCTTTAAGCATCATTCAAATTGATGTGGTGAAAGATAAAAACAACAATCAGCGAACAGAGTGTGCCCCCAACCAGCCTGATAATTGCGGAATTGGTATTGTGGATAAAACAAATAACCCTGTAGATTATTTGCAAATCGCTCGATGGGAGAGAGGATTCTATAAGGAAGTCGTGAGAGATGATCAGGGAATTGAGACTGGCATTCTCCAAATTTATAATGAAGGAGATCCTTCACGCAATTTTATTGACCGAGATTCTGAGCGATTTTATATACGTATGATTAACCCAGAGGCCAACCTTAATTCTCACGCCATTGATATCATTCAAAGCACTAATCCCTTTTCTCTTTCTCTTGGAACTGTTCGTCAATCGGCTTCTTTTGACGATCTAACTCCGATCACATTGACGGAAACAGGTCCCAATACAGATATTTTTGTTTCCAAGTCCCAAATTTTAACAACAGCCACCATGGGGATGACTTTAGATAATGATAGCAATGCTGAGGACCTGATGACTTGCCACATTTCTCATCGATGTTCTGATGATCAGTTTAATGCCCATGATGGTTTAGTCGGTCCCGTGGTAGATGATGCTCCAGAAGATAGAACTCACATGACACTAATCGATGGTTCTGTCCGGGTGCGCTTTCAGGCATCAGAGCAAATTGGGGCAATCGAAAAAGAAATTTCTATCTGCCAAAGAGAACCCGATCAAAGAAAAATGGTTCAGATGCGAATTTTTGTTTTTAAAGAATCATTTTTGGATACAGGAATTAGATTACCTGATGGTAATATCGTTGGGGCAGGAAATGGTCGTTTTGACTATGAAGATCGGGATCAAAACGGCATTTGCAATGACTCCAACGGTTGGGAATGCGAGCCTTTTGCTGATATTAATACTAAAAACGAAAATAATAAGAATGAAATATTTTATCTAGACAATCTAACTATTGACATGTTCTTGCCAAGTGGCGTTAGAAATCCCATCATTGACTCTTCCCTTGGAAGTTCTATTCGAATCACAAATATACTTTGGCAACAAGGATGTGTTGCCATCCTACCTGAATCAATTCAAATTATCGAACCTCCACGGAATCCGGGATCAGAAGTAGATATTTTTTACGAACCCGGGACCGTTAATATCGAAGACATAACTTTAGCAAGGATTATTAGAGAATTTAGAGGTCAGCTTTTAGTAGAGGGACTGAATGTTTTTGTAGTACCTGGGCTCATGATTAGGGCTGATGGGCAACTTATGGCTGGGGCATATTTTGGTCCCGATACAATGTCAGAGTTTGGATTGCCTGGATTTGAAGGAGGCATTATTTTTGTCGACAATTATTATACGGTTATGAGTGGTGTTATTGCCCATGAAATAGGCCATGCTTTCGATAATTTGGCTCATGAGGGTTATCCTCCAATTTCTTCGGAAAATTCAATTTTTGAGAAAATTTATTTCTACCCTTATGGTAAAATGGAAGATCTTTTTTTAATAACAAGTAATAGAAGATTATCTTCCCTTGCCATCAGTAGTGCCCATGTTCAAAGGTCCCCAGGGGCATTCCAAACTCCGGGCAATAGAATACTTGTTCAATTTGATCCCAATATAGATATAGAAGATACTATTCAGAATTTTATTAATAATCTTGCAGAAAATCCCGCAGTTAATATTCAAGAACCCCCAACCCCACCATAAAATGATTATTCACAAGAGTTTGTATGATCACATGAAGAACAGGATGTTGTGTTACCCTGAAGGAAATCTGCTTCTTGAAAAAGGGAATAAGCCACATTATTAAAAATATAAGGATTTGAATTGCGTTCAATAAGCATTTTTGAAAAATAATCTTCCCTGTATCGGAACTCCGACCAAAAAGCCGTTGCTTTTGCCAGCGCTCTTGTTTGCTCTTGAGGTGATATTTTTAAATCCCGGTTCCGGTCTTCAACAATCACGTAATAACGGCTAACTGCGAGAGCCAGGTGATCTATTTCAGATTTAAGAATTTTAGTATCAATGGCAGGAACAATTTGAGAGGCATCCCTTATTAATAACAGGTTTTCTCTCGTTAACGTTCCCAGAATAGCTTGCGCTGCGCTTTGTACGCTATTATCTACAACTTGGCTCATATTGATATTTCACTTTCTCCACTTTTTTCGTCAATTTCCAAAAAAAGTTGCCATATAACCGGCTATTTTTCACTTTTTTATTCTTAGCTTTTTAAGCATTTAAAAAATGCCGGACCATTTGTAAAGCCAACAATATTCATATCTTAAGCAATACCTGTGAGAGCTGGCCGATGACAAGGCATGTTGGCTCTTTTATCGATTTACAGGTTCAAAAACTGGGATTGGCTCCAGAATGGGCATTGGCCAAAAAATTCTAACCATTTTTCCCTTGGAAATGAATAGGTGGAGATGCTAGCTAAATTCCTAGCCGGGGCCCGTGCGGGGGTTTTTAAGCCCAAACCCGCCAGGTTCGGAAGGAAGCAACGGTAAGCTTGTGGCCCGGTGCTACGGGTTTCCCGGCTATTTTGTAGAAGCTGAGTTATGGGTTATGGGTTATGAGATGTTCAAAAAGATGTCTCATAACTCATAACTCATAACTCATAACTATTTTGAGTTATCAAGTTTTCGCCCGCAAATATCGCCCTCAGCATTTTGACGAAGTCATTGGCCAAGAAGCGGCTGTCACCACGCTTAAAAACGCCATTGATTTAAAGCGCATTCATCATGCCTATCTTTTTTGCGGGGCCCGGGGTGTGGGGAAAACTTCATTGGCCCGTATTTTTGCCAAATCACTCAATTGCGAAAAAGGCCCCACCACCACCCCTTGTCAAACCTGTTCTTCCTGTGTCGGTATCACCAAGGGAACATCTATGGATGTGTTGGAAATTGATGGGGCCTCAAACACTTCAGTCAATGATGTGCGTGAATTAAGGGAACAAACAAAGTTTCTACCTTCCCACGGCAAGTATAAAATTTATATTATTGATGAAGTGCACATGCTTTCCACCAGCGCTTTTAATGCCCTGCTTAAAACATTGGAAGAGCCACCCCCGCATATCATTTTTGTGTTTGCCACAACTGAACCTCACAAAATACCCATCACCATTCTCTCACGCTGCCAGCGCTTTGACCTTAAAAGGCTCCCTCAAGACAAACTTGCGGGGCATTTAAAAAACATCATGTCCCAGGAAAAAGTGACCCTTGATGATGAAAGCATTCATCTTCTCATCGGCGCCTCGGAAGGGTCGGTGCGCGATAGCCTTTCTCTTTTGGACCAAGTCATCAGTTTTTGTGGCAATCACCCTTCAAGCGAGCAAATTCGGGATATTCTGGGGTTGGCCGACCGTGTATTGCTTCTTGAAACCCTCAGGGCCATCCTTTCAGAAGATATTGGCCACGCCCTCAAACAGGTGGAAGGACTTTTTAACAAGGGTTTTGATCTAAAAATTTTTGCCGAAGGGCTCTTGGAGCTTTTACGTGATGCTCTCATTGTTAAAGAAAGCCCCTTATCTCCCACAAGCCTCTCACAGCAAGAAAATGAAAACCTCAAAGATTGGACACAAAAAATTCCCTCGACTCATTTGCTGATCTTGTTTCAAATTTTATTGCGCGGCACCGAAGAAATTTCGCGAAGCAGTCTTCCCAAAATCGTTTTTGAAACCACTCTGATTAAAATGATGAAAGTACGCGAACTCGTTTCGATACCGGAATTGGTGGAGAAGTTAAACGCTGAGAATAACCCACCAAACATGGTTCGACTTAGGCTTCAGCCGGAACCAGCAACTAGCAACCAACAATCCTCTCCTCCCTCTTCTACCCACGAGCGACCAGCGACAAGTCAACCATCCCCCGACCTCCACTCCCTCTGGCGATCCTTTGTCCAAAAAGTTTTGGAGACCCGGCCCCAAATTGGGGCCATTTTGGAACATGCCCGCCCCTTGAAAAAAGTGGAAAACCTCATTTCTCTTGGCTTTGATCCCCAATCCATCTACCCTGACATGCTCAAAGACCGGCTTAAAACCATTGAAGAAATGGCGGTTGGATTTTTCAAACAGCAGATTCATTTTTCATTGGAAAAATCGGCGGAAAATCAGAAACAAGGTGGCCCTACAGTGGCCCAACAAAAACAAGAAGAGCAAATTCAACGTTCAACCAAATTAAGAGAAGATGCGTTAAATGACCCAAGCATCAAACTGGCCCAAGAGATTTTGGGAGCCAAAGTAAAAGAAATCAGGGAAATCAAATAAGTCGGCTATCATCAACGGGCCATCGTAAAACTTTACGATGCCCGACAAACGATGGTCGGCCAGAAAAAATGAACATCAACCAAATCATGAAGCAAGCCCAGCAGCTTCAAAAAGAATTGAAAAAACAGCAGGAAATGCTTGCCACCAAGGAATTTGAGGCGTCAAGCGGCGGAGGCATGGTCACCTGTAAGGTAAATGGACGTGGAGAAGTGCTCAAAATAACCATTGATCCTGAAGTAGTTAATAAAGACGATATCGACATGCTCCAAGACCTCATTATGGCTGCCGTTAATGAAGCCACCAACCGCGCACAAGAAGCCCAACAAGACCAAATGGGTGGCATGATGGGTAATCTTGGATTGAAAATCCCCGGGATGTAAAAAACTCATTTGCATGCAAGTTCCGGTCCCTGAGCGGAGTCGAAGGGACCACCTCGACTCCGCTCGGTGACCAGCCAAATGACCACCCCAAAAAATGACCTCTCTTGACCTTCTCACACATGAATTATCAAAACTTCCCGGCGTGGGGAATAAAACGGCCCTACGCCTGGCTCTTTTTATCACGCGTCAACCGGCTCAATATGCCCTCAGCCTGGCAAAAGCCTTAACCGAGGTCACTTCAAAAATCCGTTTTTGTTCGGTTTGTTTTCATTTAACAGACCAGGAACTATGCTCCGTTTGTACCAACCCCATGCGGGATCATAAAATTTTATGTGTGGTTGAAGAATCTTCTGATCTTATGGCCCTGGAAAAAACGAAAATCTATCGCGGCCGTTATCATGTGTTACAAGGGGCCCTTTCTCCCTTGGATGGCATTGGACCGGACAATCTGCGCGTTAAAGAATTAATCCAACGATTGCGTTCCGAGCCCGTGGAAGAAATCATTCTGGCTACTTCCCCCAATGTCACAGGGGATGCCACAGCCCTGTATGTTTCAAAACTGATCAAACCTCTGGGGTTGCGCATGACCAAATTAGCCTCAGGGCTTCCCGTGGGAGGCGACATTCAGTATGCTGACCCGGTCACACTTTCTCGCGCTTTTGAACACAGGATGGAGTATTAAATGGGTTTGTTCAGATTAATTCTATTATTTCTTTTATGTTATTTTTTGTTTAAGTTTCTTTTTCGACAAAAACTAACACCATCTGGAACCCAAGAATCTTCTAAAAAAATTTTAGACACAATGATTGCCTGTCCCGCTTGCGGTGTTTATAATCCACAAAAACAGGCGTATGCAAAGGATCGAAAATATTTTTGCAGTGAGGAATGTTTTAAAAAAACGTGTAAGGGCAATTCATGAATTGCCCTTACCGGAATTGCCCCTACCGGAAATCATGAACCACGGAGAAAATTATGAAAATCTTCATCGACAGTGCCGATATTAAAGAAATCAAAGAAGCCCATGCCATGGGAGTTATTGATGGGGTGACCACCAACCCGTCGCTAGTCGCCAAAACGGGGCGCAAATTTGAGGATGTACTCAAAGACATTGTCGCCGTCGTCGATGGCCCCATTTCCGCAGAAACAGTCACCATCAAGCATCACGAAATTGTTGAAGAAGCCAAGATTTTGGCCAAAATCCATCCCAATATCGTCGTTAAAATCCCCTTGATTGAAGAAGGCCTGAAAGCCATCCGCACCTGCACAGAACTTGGTATTAAAACCAATTGCACTCTTTGTTTTTCGGCCAATCAGGCGTTACTCGCCGCCAAAGCGGGAGCTACTTATATTAGTCCTTTTGTGGGAAGACTTGATGATATTGGGCAGGTAGGCATGGATCTCATCAAACAAATTAAAACCATTTATACCAATTACCGGCTAAAAACAGAGATTTTGGTGGCCAGTGTACGCAACCCCATCCACTTTCTTGATGCCGCCCTCATCGGAGCGGATGTGGCAACAGTCCCCTTTGCAGTTATTCAACAACTGGCCAAACACACGCTTACCGATCTTGGATTAAAGAAATTCTTGGATGACTGGCAGAAGGTTCCAAAATGATGGGACACGAATCATACCTCTTTTAAATTTAATACCACCTGGCGGACGCATTCTTTAAAGGCATCCACAACACCCTGGCCCTTAATGGCCACAGTTTCAAAATCAGCCCAGTGATAAATGTTGAGGGTTTTTCGCAATTCATCCACTTGCGGTGCGGAAGGGAGATCTCTTTTATTGTATTGCAACACGGTGGGGATATCCCCCGGCACATAGCCCATGGCCTGCAAATGATCCCTTAATTCACTCATGCTGCGGATATTGTCTTCCAATTTTTCCAGGCGTGAATCAGCGACAAAAAGAAGGCCATCCACTCCTTTTAGCAAAAGCTTCCGGGAATCCTCGTATAAGACCTGCCCAGGAACGGTATAAACCTGAAATTTGGTTTTGTACCCTCCAATGGCTTCAGAAGAGAGTGCTAAAAAATCGAAAAAAATGGTTTTATCCGTTTCGAGGTTCTTTTTGATTTTGGATTTTTTGGACACCTGAATACCCTCTTGAACTGCATGAATTGAAGAGGTTTTTCCGGATCGGGCTGGCCCGTAATAAACTATTTTAAAATTAATTTCTTTCTTGTTTGAATCAATAACAGCCATAGAAACGATATGCTAAAGAAGGCTTTCTAGCGAGTCAACAACATTAATGGGGTTATTTTCTGATTTTGTCCCATGAGTTGGACCATTTCCCCCACTGTTTTTTTCAAAACAGGGTGCATCCACTGGGGGGCTATTTCACAAAGGGGGACCAAAACGAAGGAACGATGGGCCATTTCAGGGTGGGGGAGTGTCAGTTGGCTCGAATTTAAGACCACGTTCTCATAGGCCAAAAAATCCAGATCAATGATTCGTGATTCCCACTTGGCCCGGCGCTCCCTTCCCATCTCTTTTTCAATTTGAATGAGGATTTCCAAAACTTTGGCCGGGCTAAGCTCTGTGGTCATTTCACAAACAGCGTTGACATAGCAAGGCACAGTTTTGGGCGAAACCCCGCCGGGCACTAAAGGTTCCGACTCATAGAAAGACGAGGTTCTGACCAAATGAAGTTGGGGATGCCCTGAAAGAAGCGTTAAAGCTCTTTGACATTGAGCCAAAGGACTCCCCAAATTAGCTCCGATACCGATGAATATTTGCTTTTGCATGCAAGTTGACCTTTAAAATTGAATACGTTAAATCAACCATCTTTTATGGCTCAAATCAACGACAACTATCTCAAACTGGCCGCCGGTTACTTGTTTCCTGAAATCGGGCGACGTGTAAAAACCTTTCAGGAAAAAAATCCCAAAGCCGATATCATCCGCTTGGGCATTGGCGACGTGGTACGTCCCCTCTCCCCAACGTTGATCAAGGCCTTCCACCAAGGGGTGGACGAAATGGCCAAAAACGAAACATTCAAAGGATATGGTCCGGAACAGGGATACCCGTTTTTAATCCAGGCCATTATTGAAAACGATTTCAAACCTCGCGGCGTTTCTTTAAAAGCAACGGAAGTTTTTGTTTCCGACGGTTCCAAATGCGACACAGGCAATATTCAGGAAATCTTTAGCATCAACAATAGTGTGGCCGTTACCGACCCTGTTTACCCCGTTTATGTCGACACAAATGTAATGGCCGGACGTACAGGCCCCTTGGATAAAAGCGGACGTTATGCCGGGCTTGTCTACATGCCCACCACGGCCGAAAATAATTTCACACCGGAACTTCCCAAACAAAAAGTGGATCTCATTTATTTGTGTTCACCCAACAACCCCACGGGGGCTGTGATGGACAAAGCCACTCTTCAAAAATGGGTGGACTATGCCCGTAAAAATGAAGCCGTCATTTTGTTTGATGCTGCCTATGAGGCTTTTATTTCAGAGGCTCAAATTCCCCATTCCATTTATGAAATCGAAGGAGCCAAGGAAGTGGCTATCGAATTCCGGAGTTTTTCAAAAACCGCCGGGTTCACCGGGACGCGTTGCGCCTACACGGTAATTCCTGAAGAGCTGAAAGTAAAAGATTCACAGGGTAATAAAGTATCTGTCAACAGTCTGTGGAGCCGCCGTCACACCACCAAATTCAATGGGGTAAGCTACCCCGTTCAAAAAGCGGCCGCCGCCTGCTTTAGTCCTGAAGGAAAAAAAGAAATCCGCGAGACCATTGCCTATTACATGAATAACGCCAAACTCATCCGCGAAGGCTTAAGTTCGTTGGGCATCCAGGTTTATGGTGGGGTAAACGCCCCCTATATTTGGCTTAAAACCCCTGCCAAACTTTCTTCCTGGGAATTTTTCGACAAACTTCTTTCCGAATGCCACGTCGTGGGCACCCCTGGCGCCGGCTTTGGTCCTTCGGGCGAAGGCTATTTCCGCCTTTCAGCGTTTGGATTTACAGAAAAAATCGAAGAGGCGATTGAACGGATTAAAACGCAGTTGAAACTATAGGACACCCTGAGGCTCTCGAAGGGTGACTCTGCAACATTAATTACGGACAAAATTTCTTACCTTGAATGAGCAGTTCAGCTTCTTGGCGATTAACATAGTCTTGCCAGTCTTTTTGTGAAAAAGAAGCCTCGTTTGCCCTAATTTCGTCCGGAAAAGCTTGATTATAAATGATGAGGGAAGAATCATCTATGTCCGTTTGCAAATTGACACTGCCATCTTTGAGTTGGCCTTTAAATTTCTCAAACTCCCTTTTAAAGTAAACTTTTTCCAAAGGAGGCAGATTGGCATAGCCTCGGACAATCGAATTGATGACCTGAGTAGGAAAAACATCCCAGTTGGCAGTGGGTTGAAGAAGAGGAACATCCAGAGTGTAGTTTGGTTTCATCTTACTTTGGGCTTCCATGTTTTCAATGGTTTGGTCAACCCAGAAAATCAAACCCAAAACAAGCCCTCTGGCAGCTTCTGGGTCAGGCGCCTGAAGGGCCTTTAAACTTAACCCCAAAAGCATCTTTCGCGTCATTTGAAAATGATGGATGGCATGTAATTCTTCAGCGCAAATCAAGTCATCGCCACTAATGTCATAAGTTTGAAATGAAACAGAAGTCATAGTGTTTTAATTATCGGTTTTGTCACCAGAAAGTTGCCCCACATTCCCCCTTGTATTCCTCCTTCAACCTGACTAAATAAGGACCCCCATGACTGTAAACGAAAGCATTTTGGATTTTAAGATGAACCGCAAGGGCTTTGGGCTTAAGGACGATATCAAGACTGATCTTGACCGCTATTATAAGAGCCAACTTGTTGAAGAAATTAAAGCCGCCGGTTACTCCAAAACCTATGGGCCCCTTACCATCCACTTGGCCAAGGAATTTGGATTTTGTTACGGTGTTGACCGAGCGGTGGAGCTGGCTTACGAAACCCGCAAACGTTACCCTGACAAACGCGTTTTTCTCACCACCGAAATCATCCATAATCCCTTGGTTAATACCGATCTTCAAAAAATGGGCATTCGTTTTTTAGCGGGCCAATACAAAGACGCCGATTTTGATGAAATTAAGGAAAATGACGTCGTCATCGTACCCGCCTTTGGCACCACCGTGAACATGCTTTCAAAGCTCATGGACAAAAAATGCGAACTCATCGACACTATTTGCGCTTCCGTGATTGTGGTGTGGAAGCGCATTGAAAAATACGCCAAAAACGGGTTCACCGTGGTTGTTCACGGAAAACATTACCACGAAGAAACGCAGGCAACGACGTCCCGTGTCTCTGTTTTTCCAGATGGAAAATACATCGTTGTTTTCAATGAAAAAGAAGCCCAGGAAATATGCGACTATATTGTTAAAGGTGAAAACAAAGAAACCTTTATCGAAAAATTCAGGGAAGTGATGTCCCCCGGTTTTGATCCTGACCGCGATTTTATAAAAATTGGTTTGGCCAACCAGACCACGATGCTGTCTTCTGAATCGCTGCAAATTGCCAACATGATCAAACAGGCCCTTATCAAACGTTATGGCGAAACCGCTTTAAACGAACACTATATGTCCTTTGACACCATTTGCAACGCCACGCAAGACAGACAAGATGCCATTGTAAAATTGAAGGAAAAAAATCCCGATTTTATTTTGGTGCTTGGGGGTTACAACAGTTCCAACACCAATCACCTGTGTGAAATGGCTGAAAAAATCGCCCCTACCTATCATATTGACCGCACCGAATGCCTGGTTTCATCCACCTTAATCCGCCACAAGCCTTTTGGAAAAAAAACTGAAATTGAAACAAGGCAATGGCTTAAAAATGGCGCCCTTTCAGTGGGGATTACTGCCGGCGCTTCCACACCCAATATCGAAATAAGCCGGGTGGTTGAAAAACTATTGTCGTTTGTCCAAGCCTAAAGGTACTCTTTAGTATCTCAGAATAAAAACTTTCTCTCCGACAAATCTATCCACCAAAAAACCACCCTCTTTAAAGTGAATCGTAATGGCTCCGTCACGATCCGTCCGGAAAAATGGAATTCCCCATTGTCCCAAACGTTCCACCACTTCCGGATGCGGATGGTGAAAACGATTACCTTCTTTAAGCCCTGCCGTGGCCAATTGGGGATGAACCGCTTGTAAAAACATTTCGCTGGAAGAAGTGCGGCTTCCGTGATGCCCCAGTTTTAAATAATCCGCAGATTGTAATAATCCTTCCTCAACAAGGCTGGCCTCCGAAGGAAATTCCGCATCTCCCGTAAGAAGCGCCGTATGCTCTTTTACTTTTATTTGAAGTACGATGGATTCGTTATTGTCCTTTTTTTGCTGCATTCCTGCAGGGGGCCAAAGCACACTGACCTCGGCTTGATCCATTTTCGTCTTCATCCCTTTTGTCATTTCACGTACGACGATTCCTCTTTGTCTGGCTGATTTTATTAATTGATTGTAACGTTCATCCTCCGAGACAAACCCGTTCCACCACAGTTCACGCACCGGATATTTTTCCAAAAGGGTTTGTAATCCAAGATAATGGTCCGTATCGGCATGCGTTACACAAACCACATCAAGGGCGGGAATGCGGCGGTAAAGAAGATTTGGGATAAGAACATTTTCTCCCATATCAAAATAAGCAGACCCTCCCCCATCTACTAAAATGTTCTTATGACCTGGTAATTCCAACAAAAGGGAATCTCCCTGGCCAACATCTATTTGTGTAATTGAAAATTGATTTCCGGGTTTGAAAAAACCAAAACTCCATCCCACTTCTGACACCAAAATCAAGACAAGGATGGCAACCCCACTCCACTTCACTTTGGATGAAAATCGAAAAAACAAAAACATCAAAATCAAATAATACAAAACGAGTTCTCCTTTATACGGTGGGTAAAAGAGAGGTGGTGGGTCTAAAAATGAATCCAACCCATGCAAAACCGTAAGAAAAAAAGCGGTCAGTTTAAGGCCCATCCATAAAAAGACTTTAGCCAGGCCGGGCACAAGGGGGGCCAGCACCAGTCCTGCCAAACCCAAGGGCACCACAAGCATTTCAACATACGGGATGGCCCACAGGTTCATCCACAAACCATGGGGTTGCAGGGTGTGGAAATAAAAAAGAAGCAGGGGCCCCAACCCGATAAAAACAGCCAGAGAAGAGCTGACAAGATTGCCTGCAAAATTTCCAAATCGGCCAAACTTTGTAAAAAAAATGGCCATTTTATTTTTAAAAGTGGGCTGAAAAAGGATGAGGCTTAAGACAGAAACAAAAGAAAATTGAAACGACACTTCAAACAAATCATACGGATTTAAAATCAGGATAAGAAGGGCGGCCAAAAATAAAATATTGAGGGGATCGCGGTCCTTTTTAAAAACAAGGGCAATCAGATAACAGCTGATACCAATATAGGCTCGCATCACCGAAGGGCTTGACACACAAATAAACAAATAGATGTTTACCAGAGCCAAGGTGCCCACAGCCGCCACCTGCCGCCAACCATACAAATAAACTTTGGGATAAATTCGCCCCAAAAATAAAAGCCCCTTAAAAAACAGGGCCGCCACAACAACAAATTGCAATCCGGACAAAACCAAAAGATGGGAAAGCCCCATTTTGCGAAATAATTCGTTTGTTTCCTCACTCAAATGGCTTTCATCCCCCCACACCATGGCAATGAGCACGGCTCCGGCTTCCTTGTTGGGATCACGATGAATCCACCGGGTCATTCTTTTCTGAAACCTGTTTTTGGCTTCGACAAAAAAATGGGTGTGATCCTTTACCTTATGAAGGGTGGAAAGATTGGAAACAAAAGCCGTGGCTTCGATATTGTGGCGGTAAAGATACTGCCGGTAATCAAATCCGCCCGGGTTTTGATAATGAGCCGGCTTGGATAATTTGATGGAATCAAAATGAAATTCATCGCCTGCATTCCACGAAGCCGGGATGGGTTCGGCCGTTGTGATTTGGATCTTGCCTGAAAAATCGGTTAATAACGCATTTCCTTTTAAAGGTTCAACAATCAATTTGTTTTTGGATGGATCTTTTAAAAGAAGTTTGGCCTCCAAAGAAAATTTTCCTTTGGGTAAATGAATGTCATGGGCTCTAAAAAATGAATCATGAATAAGAACCGAAAGAATCAAAACAAGCAGGGGCCAAATTAGGGGACGAGAAAAAAATTCTCGCAAAGAATAACCGTTCACGGAGGCGGGGTATCATAAAGGGCCATGTAAGGGCAATTCATGAATTGCCCTTACGAATTGCCCTTACGAATTTTCCAACAACCTCTCTTCTTCAATAATTCTCTTTAATTCATCATCAATTTGATGGAACAAACTCACAGTGGTCTCGCGTATTTTTTCGTAGGCGGGGCTGCGGCTTTTATTGGCGACCATCAAGGCCAGCCTGTTCTTTAAACCCCTTAAAAAGACTTGAGCTTTCTTGCTGGGATACTGGCGTGTCATTTCAATGAAGGAAGTTACATTCATTCCATTTAAAATAAGCTGCCCCTCTTCATCTAACTTAAAAGTAATGCCATCTGTTTTTTCGTCGTATCGACGTTTTAATATGCGTGAAATCTTGGCCACATAAGCATCCACCAAGGCCATGATGTGGCTTAACTCCCCTGTAGGATCAATGCTGTCGGGATCACGGTGTTTTTTCCCCAAACGCCGGCGTCGTTTGGCCCATTTCGTATAAAAAGTGTAATTTTGGTAAGCGGCCAATTCCCGGGCAAAATGGGATAATTCGGCGGGGCTTTTGTCGGCGAGCTGATTCACCACTTTAGCCACGTCTTCTCCATTGACCAAAATATGTCCGTTGGAATAACGCCAATCCCCTGCAGGTGGTTTGGGAAGGGGCGGTAATTTGGATAATTTAACTCCTGAAGGTGCCGGAGTGATCTGAGGCTTATCTAAGGGAAGGATGGATCTAAGAACTCGAACCATGACTTATTGTCTCTTAAATAGAGGGCCTGCTTCAAGGGAAGTTTAGAAACATTTTAACGTAAACTTTTTTTAAGATAGGCTTGATGGGACAAATCGAAATCGCCAATCATGTCTTTGGTTCCTGGATTTTTGATTAAAGCTTGGCGAAATTTTTCGAGATGGGCCTGTTGAATATTGCTTAATTCTATATTTTCAATATTGTGCCCTTTGTAAAAAATGGCCTTGCGATCACGATCAAAATGAAGGGAAATGACTTCGTTATCTCCAACAAAAGTGTAAGTCACCTTGGAAGCACTATGAAGAAGCTTGCCATCGTAGACCCCCTTCTTCTTATAAAACTGTCCCAGGCGAGGAGACTCTAATGTTGGCCTTGGTGGTAACGGTGATATTGGTTGATCTAAAATACCCGGACTTTTCATGACCTTAAACCCCAACCCCCTGCAAGGTAATAATGCAGGTTCTATGCCAAGCCCAAAATATTAGGTAACTTATTGATCTATATATATTTTTAGGGTCTGTTTTTTGACGTTTGGGGGAAGTTAGAAGATTTCAAAGTGAGAAGTTCTCGAATTGAGATTCTTGAAAATAATTATTTTTCGATTTTAAATAATTATTTCAAAGTCTTATAAATTAATTCCCCATTTGGAAAAGGTGCAAAAAATGCCTACAAAAACGTCTCCTTTTTTATTTTATGAATATGCATCGCCTATAGGAGCCTTAAAAATTCAGATTTCAGGGCATGGAATCCAGAAAATTTCCTTTATAAGGGCTGAGTTTCCCCGCCCAGGGCGCGGAAACCGCGCCCCTACGAAAAATCCCCCTCTTTCCCCCTTTATTTCCGCCAAAGGCGGATCAGCCTCTGGCCGAAAAGGGGGACGTAAGGGGGATTTAAAAACTAAAATAAATTGTTGGCTTGATGCCTATTTCAAAGGGTCAAATAAACCTTTTCCGTGGGAGTTAATTGATTTGCCCTTTGGAACAAGCTTTCAAAAAAAAGTGTGGAAGCAATTGTGGAAGATTCCTTATGGAAAAGCGATCAGCTATAAGACGCTGGCCCAAAAAGTGAAGCTCCCCAAAGCCGCACGCGCCGTGGGCAATGCGAATGGAAAAAACCCCCTGCCCATCATCATCCCCTGCCACCGCGTGATCGCGGCGAATGGAGGGATTGGGGGGTATAGCTGTGGAGTGGGTATTAAGAAAAAATTACTGGCCATAGAAAACATTAAAGTAGGATGACCCCTTTTTTTAAGCCAATGGATATTCAAAAACCTCGTCACGAATTTTTCATGCAACAAGCCCTCAAAGAAGCCCAAAAGGCCTTCGATGCCGGTGAAATTCCCATTGGGGCTGTTTTAGTGGAAGATGGAAAAATTATTGCTCGTGCTTATAACACGCGGCAGAAGACGCGTAATCCGCTCCACCATGCTGAAATGATCGTGCTTACCAAAGCGGGGAAAAAGAAAAAAGATTGGCGGCTTACCAACACCACTCTCTATGTCACCTTGGAACCCTGCCCCATGTGCTTGGGCGCCCTTCTTCAGGCGCGCGTGGGGACCTTGGTGTTTGGGTGTGCGGATCCGAAGAGGCAGAGTGATACGGGAGAAAATCCCCCTGTATCCCCCTTTTGTAAAGGGGGACAAATCGAGCTCCCCTCTTTATTTCCCCCTTTACAAAAGGGGGATACAGGGGGATTTTTCCCCTCTCTCAAAGGAATAAAATCCATCCACGGAAATAACCATACGCTTCAAATTATCGGCAGCATTCTCGAGAAAGAGTGCGCTATGATTCTTCAGGAATTTTTTAAGCAGAAGCGTAAAACCTCACACTTTAAACTAAAAAAGACCGTATAAAAACTCCGCAACTTTATTTTTAATTTCGCGAAAAGTAAGAATCCAAGTGAATAACTTATGAATTTTAGAATTCCGAATATAGGTAGAATACACTCCTTTGGGGTCGCTCGCATGGGTGCCGCCCTTCAAAGAAGATGGGGTCATGTATCGGCACCGGTGCAGCAATGGGCCCAATATCGACAACTACAGAAAATAACGGCAGGAAGAGTTTATGAAGAGCCCGAGGTCATCATCGACAGCCCGACAATGGATCACGAAGCGCCACTGTTACAGCAAGACCATATGCTCACCGGAGTCCATTATGCTCTTTCAAGGCTCACCTCCCCCAAACGACTCAGTACAGCGAACATCATTCCTAATCAACCTGACCCCCATGAAACAGCTCTTTGGGAAATAATTACAGAGCTGCAACGCTTGCAAAGCCTTATCGATAGATGTTTAGAGAATCCTTCTACAAAAAAATCACGGTATTTGCGAACAATCTATCATCTCATTTCCGAAGCGCTCCACAATGCGAAAGATGTTTTTTCTGGATACTTCATGCAAGAACCGTTGGATAATTTCCCTGTATTAGAATTTGATTCTCTAGCTCCCTTCCCTGAGATCTTACATCGTGTTCCTTCCTCTATTTCTGAAACAGACACCCATCGGGTTTTCGGCCTGGACATTTCTTCCAACTCTCTTACCCACAAAATTATGAAATTAAAATACACATTGTACCCCGGTGTTTCGAGAAACTACGTCCCTATAAAACACTTGTCTGGAAAATCCACTTTAAGAAATTGGCTGAAAGAATTGCCAACAGGATTGCTTTGGTTCCTGGTAGTTGAGCTTCCGATGATTATTTTAGGACCTCTTGCTGATCTCACTGACTCCATTAGACGTTCTCGAAAGCCTGTGGAGAAGGATGAAGTGTAGACCCCATTATTGAATGTGCTATAAATTCAAGTCGTGTCATCCAAACCTTCTTCTATTTTGTCCCGTCAATGTCCCGCACACGGGATCCCGCTACACGGTGATCGAAGGGTCATCCCCTCAATTTATTTTCCCCTCCCTCAAAGAAATAAATTCTCTCCATGGGAATAATCACACAATTGCGATTAGAGGAGGTCTGTTAGAGGGACAATGTCAGACCTTGCTTCAGGAATTTTTTAAAGGAAAAAGGCGTCCCTAATCTAGATTTTCCGCATCTCCGTCATCGAATTCGTTATCCCTTGCATTCTGCGCCTCTTGCGCACATACATTTGGACGATATTTCCCAATGATAACTTCCGTATATCTTTGAAACATCTCAAATGGATTATCTGCTCCCAACACATAAACTCTTTGTTCCTCTGGAGTGATGGGATGTTGGCAAGGCCCAAGGGCAGGGACCAGTTTTATAGTGCCTACTTGCGTCATAAAATCTCCTTTTCTGTTATTTATTATCGGTTTATAAAAGAAAAAATTGCTTAAAAAAAATTTTTAGGCCATGAATTATGGATAAGAATTGGATATGATTATGCAAAATTCTTCTTCTATTTTGTCGCTTCAACACAATGGCAAAACGTATCCCCCATCCAATTCGTTTGCAAAACAAGCCCACCTTCGGTTTTTGGAACAATATCAAACGTTGTACGACCGTTCCCTCAAAGAACCCCAAAATTTCTGGCTTGAACAAGCTAAAACCCTTACGTGGTCTAAATTTCCAACACATGCTCTTAAATATACATGGGACTCAAAAAAGCGGATTATTCAACACAGTTGGTTTGAAGATGGAGAGCTTAATATTGCCGTCAATTGTCTGGACCGCCATCTGAAAGGACCCACAAAAGACAAAATCGCGATTCTTTGGCAGGGAGAAAAAGATGAGGAGATAAAAAAGATTTCTTATGGCGAATTGCATAAACTTGTCTGCCAATTTGCCAATGTCCTCCTCCAAAAAGGAGTCCAAAAAGGCGACCGCGTCTGCCTCTACATGCCCATGATTCCCGAAGCCGCTGTGGCCATGCTCGCCTGCGCGCGACTGGGTGCCATCCACTCCATTGTGTTTGGTGGATTTAGCGCGGAATCGCTTTCTCATCGGATTATCGACTCGCAATGCAAAGTTTTAGTCACGGCAGATGTTGGGTTTCGTGCAGGAAAAGAAATCCCACTTAAAAATATTGCGGATGAAGCGTTGGCGAACTGCCCTTCGATTGAACATGTCATCGTCGTCAAACGGGGTGCTGGAAAAATCACAATAACACCTAAGCGGGATGCATGGTGGCACGATGAAATGGCCAAAGCCTCTCCCAAGCATGAAGCCCAGCCGATGAAAGCGGAGGATCCGCTCTTCATCCTCTACACCTCAGGCTCCACGGGAAAACCCAAAGGGGTTTTGCATACGACCGCTGGATATTTGCTGCACGTTTCGCTCACTCACAAATATATTTTTGATTGCAAGCCGGAGGACATTTACTGGTGTACCGCCGATGTGGGCTGGGTGACGGGGCATTCCTATATTGTCTACGGCCCCTTGGCCAATGGGGCCACAGCCTTGATGTTTGAAGGCGTGCCAACCTATCCCGATGCCGGACGGTTTTGGCAGGTGGTTGAAAAACACAAGGTTTCGATCTTCTACACCGCCCCCACGGCCATTCGTTCGCTGATGCAGGCAGGAGAGGCATGGCCGAAAAAATATAATTTGGATTCGTTGCGTCTTCTCGGAAGTGTGGGCGAACCCATCAATCCCGAAGCTTGGAATTGGTATTACCAAAACATCGGAAAAGAAAAATGCCCCATTGTCGATACATGGTGGCAAACAGAAACGGGTGGTATCCTCATCTCCCCGCTTCCCGGCGCCCATACGTTGAAACCGGGAAGTGCCTCTCGGCCTTTTTTTGGAGTTGAACCAATTGTTCTTAAGGATGATGGAACTGAATGTGCCACAAATGAGGGCGGCAAGCTCTGCATCAAAAAACCCTGGCCGGGGATGATGCGCACCACCTGGGGCGATCACGATCGCTTCATCGATACTTATTTTACGACATTTCCAAATCTTTATTTCACAGGGGATGGTTGCCGCATCGACAAGGATGGCGATTACTGGCTCTTGGGCCGTATTGATGACGTGGTCAATGTCTCGGGGCACCGCATCGGAACCGCCGAAGTCGAAAGCGCGCTTGTCTCGCATACAAGCGTTTCGGAGGCCGCCGTCGTCCCCATGCCCCACGCAATCAAAGGCCAGGGGCTGTATGCCTTCGTGACGCTGAAAGAAAATATTTCAGGCAACGAATCCCTTTTAAAAGAATTAGCTGCGCACGTTCGCGAAGAAATCGGCCCCATCGCCGTGCCCGATAAAATCCAATTCGCCGCAGCCCTCCCCAAAACCCGGAGCGGCAAAATCATGCGCCGCATCCTCCGCAAAATCGCCGAAAATGATTTGGATAATTTGGGGGATATTTCCACGCTGGCGGATCCTTCGGTGGTGGAGAAGCTCATTCAAAAAATATAATAAATTCAAATACTTAATATTTATAAAAACAGTTTATTGAAAATTATTCATAGACATGAATAATTTTATTGAAATTTATTCATAGACATGAATAAATTTGCCATGGCCTTTGAACGTCACTTAACCAAGCAATTAGGTCTTTTTAAGAATAAGATCATTTTCATTTCGGGCCCCAGGCAGGCAGGGAAAACGTTTTTAATCACGCATTGCCTCAAGCCTGATTTTGAACTCAATATGGACGTGGCCTCCGAGCGTCTTCGCTTCAAGAAAATGCCGGAAGAAATCATCAATTGGTACGAACGCTCCATCGGCCCGTTTCCCAAAAAAGAAAACCTCTCCCCTAAGCCTCTTGTTTTTATCGATGAGATCCACAAGGTCAAGGGATGGCGTAATCTCATGAAGGGAACCTACGACAAGACACACCATGTTATTAACTATGTGGCGTCCGGCTCCTCTGCTTTTGAATTACGCAAGCAGGACAAAGGGGATTCTCTGGCGGGAAGAGCCGTGTGGTTCACACTGTTTCCCCTCTCCTTCAGGGAATATGTCCAATCCATGGCTCCTGAAATTGACTTAGCCCCGGCTTGGAAAGGAAAGGGATTATTGAGAGAGGCCATCCGGTCCAACTTTAAACATCAAAAAAACTTGCGTGGCCTCTGGAACATTTATGCCCAGCATGGAAGCTATCCGGAAAATCTCCTCCAGCAAAATGAGATTTTTTTAAAACAATGGCTAACGGATTATCAGGCGGCCATGCTGGATAGGGATTTGAGAGACTTAAACTTGGGTAAGGATGTAGAAAGAGTTTATCGGGTTTATGAATTACTTTTGGAAGGCATGGGCTCTACTTACTCTATCAACAGTCTGGCGCAAACTTTGGGAGTGTCGCCAAATACCATTAAAAGTGACATTCGTGCCTTGCAACAGGTTTTATGGGGCTATGACATCCCCGTTTGCCAAATTTCCAAAGCCAAACAAATTCGCAAGGAGAAAAAATTCTACCCCATGGATTTTTGCTTTGCCCGCTACCAAACACCCCTGATGGAAGGGGCGCCTTTCGAAAGTACAGTAGCGTGCCTGCTTTACCGTGGGTTGTGGCCCGAAATATCCGGCTTTCTTCCTCACTTCAAGCTTGGCTTCTACCGGGACTACCAACAACATGAAATCGATTTTGTTTTGCGCGATAAAAAAAGTATCGCCATCGCCATTGAATGCAAACTGAAAGTCAAACATGGAACGGGGCATCTCCCTTATTTTGAGAAGCATTTCAAACCCACCGAATCCCTCCTGGTTGTCGAAGAAGAAAATATCTTCTCAGTAAACGACAAAATCACCAGCGTAAGCATTGAGGTTTTTGCGAGTTGTTTGGAGTAGGTTTAAGTTATGAAATATCCCAGTTTTTTCATCTAAAAATTTTAAAAAACTCCTCCAAAAAACCTAGCAACTCTTTTATCACGTTTACCGATAATAAGATGACATTCTCAATAACGGAGATTTCCCATGAAAAAAATATTCTTTTTTGCCTTATTTCTTTTGTGCTCCCTGACCCTTATCGGTTGTGGTGGAGGGGGAGACAGCGATGAAAAAAATATTGACCTTCCTGATCCGAATGAAGTTCCCAACTCACCCCCGGATGCGGCCCTTTTTGGGGTTTGGGAATTTCATGCGACCTCCCCTGCAACCAATTGTTCTTTCGTAGACAATATTGAAGGGGAAGAAACTATTTCTTACTACCGCATTTCCCAAACAGAAGAGGGGTGCCGCGTGACCCGTGTCTATGTGCTTCGGGAAGTCGGTTATGGGGGAGCTGAAGAAATATTGGAAAATACGGCCACCCTCCGCTGCCTCGCGGGAGGTTCGGTGATCACTTTTGAAGAAACCTACGAAGAATCCGTTTTTGAAGAATGCAATGCCTCGGTGATGGGCGTAACCCGGTTGACTCTCTCTTCCGATAAACAGGAACTTTCCGGCCCCAGTGTCGGTGATCTCGATTTTTCATCCGAATGCAGTGATTTAAGTGATGGTGCCGTTAGTGACTGCCAGGTTTCCGTTAAAATAAAAGGACTCCGTCGAACCGATTTGGATGATGCGGAAGATATTGATGATCAAGGAGATGGTTTAGGCCCTTTAACCCCCGACATTCCGGGTGAGTCAGAAAATGGCCCCTTGGTCGCCGCCGCTTTTTCCCACGCTTTTTATATCGATCCTTGGAACAGCCACTTAAGTGGCTGGGGCAGCAATGCCTATGGCGAACTAGCCTCTTCCCCTTCTTCCTACAAACCTTTCCTTAGTAACCCTGATGTTCAATTTCCCAACCGATTGATTTCGCTTTCTGGAGGAGTTTATTACTCAACGGCTCTTGATAACCAAGGAATTGTATGGAGCTGGGGTCGAAACGATTTTGGCCAGTTGGGCCTTGGTTATGAAAGTGATCCTTCCCCAACACCCCAAACAATTGAAGGAATTTCCAATGTCATCTCTCTTGCTTCCTCCAACTATCATTCATTAGTGGCCCAGAGGGACGGCACCGTATGGGCGTGGGGAAAAAATGCAAGTGGAGAACTCGGCGATGGCACAACCATTTCCCGTAATACCCCGGTTTTGGTCCCCGGTTTATCCAGTATCACTCAGGTTGCCAGTTGTTATGCTCATTCCCTCGCTCTTAAAAATGACGGAACCGTGTGGGCCTGGGGACGTAACGAACATGGGGAATTGGGCACAGGAAATACTGATGATCAGCACCAACCGATTCAAGTTCAAGAACTCACCAATGTACGCGCCATTGATTGCGGATGGGGGCATTCGGTCGCTCTCAAACATGACGGTACGGTCTGGGTCTGGGGAGATAATTTCAGCGGTCAATTGGGGAATGGACAAAGTGGTTTTCAAGCCCCGCCGGCCCTCCAACCCATTAAGGTCGAAGAATTAAGCGGGATTACCAAAATAGCTTCGGGTGGATTCCATACCTTAGCGCTTGCCGACAATATAACCCTATGGGTCTGGGGCTCTAATAGCGATGGTCAAGCGGGAATGAGCCTTGATCACCGTGTGGCCGCTCCCCATACCATGGAAAGGCCCCCGCCCACCGAAAGCATCGATGCCGGTTATCGTTTCAGCCTCTTGATGGATACAGGGGGTGGAATCTGGACTTGGGGCGATAATTTTTACGGACAATTAGGCAATGGAACAAGGGAGGATTCGGCAACGCTCGTCGATCATTAAAATTAAGCATGCCTTTTTTAACTCATCCCACCTGAAGTAGCCGTGGAAGCTGGCCAACAAGATATAAGGGAATGGAAACCAGCAATCCTTCACGCTGTAATGGTTTTTGTGAAAAGCGAATGCCCCTGGGAAGATCATATTCCTTAAGGATTAGATTCAGGCTCTTTAAAGAGCCGCTTTTTCCTGATTTCACTTCAACAGGATAAATCTGCCCCTGATGCGCCCAAAGATAATCCACCTCAGCCGAGCTACTCTTGGCTTCCCGAAACCAATAATAAAGCTGCGGCTCTTCTCCTTGAAACAAATGCAAAAGCCCCTGCCCCACAAATTGTTCGGCCAAGGCACCGCGATGTGTGTCCATGATTTTATCGGGATTGAGAATTTCGGCCCCCAGGCCGCTCATCGATTGAAGAAGGCCAATGTCCAAAAATAGGGTTTTGTAAAACTTTTCCTTTTTCCCCGCTGCCAAGGGAACCTGCCGCGCCGTTGACTGAAACACTCGATGAAGAATGCCCACCCCTTCCAAAAGCCCAATGGCTTTTTTAAGTTCCAAAGCCGTGTGATCAGTGCTGACCTTTGCATAAACAAGTTTATTTCCGACTAAAGAAGGCATGGCATTCAGAACGGCTTCCAAACATTCCTTCTTGGCCAAACGGTGGTATTTGCCGAAATCCTGATTGTACGTGGTTAAAATATCGTGCTGAAGTTGTTTGCAGCGCAGCAAATCCTTGGTGCGTACATATTCTTCAACAACAGCGGGCATCCCGCCCAAGAAGAAAAATTGGGTTAACAAACTTAAAAGCTTTTCGTGCACTGGCAAAGCGGGTGGGTGATCAAAATCCACTTCCGCAAGGTGGTTCATCAAAAGATTTTCTCCTATAGCTTTTAAAAATTCCTCAAAACTGAAAGGGTACAAATAAAGATACTCGATCCGCCCTACGGGTACTTTAATGGAATCGGATTGCAGCGCCATTTCCAAGGACGATCCCGCGCCTATCACATGCAGGCCCGGCTTTTGTTCAAAAAAATAACGAAGGGCTGTTATGGCCTGGGGACATTCCTGAATCTCGTCCAAAAACAGAAGGTGGGAACCTTCCTGAATGGGTTGATTGGAAAGCAAACTTAAAACATCCAGAATTTTTTGTGGATCCAATTCCTTAAAGGCTTCTTTGTATTTGGGATATTGCTCGAAATTAATAACGATGGTTTTTTCAAAAAAGCGGGCACCCCATTGTTCGATCAAGGTCGACTTTCCCACTTGCCTGGCCCCGCGGAGCAAAAGAGGTCGCCTATTGGGAACTTTGGCCCATTGATTCAAATAAACTTCTATTTTTCTTTCTAGGTACATGTTTTATTAATTATTTAATAAAATAATACCTAATTTTTCATATATTTTAATAAAATACAAGGTTATTTTATTTAGAAGAGTTTTAGAATGATTGATCGGCCCCAATATCCATGAGCCCATCGCGGCTTTGCCCTTCGAAATCTTCGGGTACATCCACAAGGGAAATACCCGCCCCAATGGCACTTGAAATGGCACTGAGATATGGGCTATCCGGCGATAAAAATTCCACATCTTTGGCGAAGGTCATGTTGCTACGAAGAAGAAGGCCCGTATTTCCTCCACGATCCCAGATATCTTGCGTCACCAAATTATTGGCGACATCGATGTTTTGGCTCTGCCTCACCTCAATGGCGCCCGGATAACCAAAGATACGCACCGTATTATTATAAACCTTAACTCCACGAGCCCCTTGAATTTCAATCCCTGCATCGCCTGCTTGAATCCGATAAATAAAATTATTGCGGATGATCCCCCCCGTGTGCCCCCGTCCCAATCCGAAGGCAATATTACGAAAACTATTCGCAATCGTGTTTCTTTCCACAATCGTACCGGAAGAATTATTCCAAAATAAAATGGCGGGACCACTGACATAATCGTCAATGGAACAATCATCTACCTCGCATCCGCTTCCATCTCCTGTAAGATTGTAAATAAAATTATCCCGCACCACCCAATCGATCCCTTCGTGAATATCAATGGCATCCACATAATCACCCTTGGCCTTACCTGGGTTATATCCAATGGAGGAACATGCAATCACCCCCTTACGCACACCCCCGGGGGTGCCTTTGATATGCTGGGTTCCGACATCATAAAGACTTACATTATAAATATGCGGCGCTTGGGCGCCCAATTCCCCTTTGATGGAGATGGCATGATGTCGCTGGCCCGTCATGCTTAAATCGGCTACCGTGCTATTAGCACCGGTAAAAGTAAGCCCCTCGTTCCCCACGGCATATCCTGCCCCTTGAATAAGAACTTTATTTTTGTCCCCGCTTTGTCCCCGAATTGTCACCTCTGCAGGGATGTAAATGGCATAGGTATTCCCCATGGGGTAAACACCATCCCTTAACAAAATTTCGGTATCAGGCGTTGCCTTTGAAATGGCCCCCTTCCAGTCATCATTGGGACCTACAACAAGGGTAACAGCCCTTTTTCGATAAATGGGCGAATCTACATAGGCGGGGCAAAAGGAGAGGGCCGATTGAGGTGGGGCTCCACCCCCATCATCTTGGGGGGCCTGTTCATCTTGGTTTTGACCATCAGAATTTTGGCCTGAACCTGAAGAACCGCACTGAAAACAGACACACCACACTAAGATTCCTAGAATTTTTAGGAAGATATGAAACACAAAACCTTATAACGATCATTCCACCAAAACGCCTTTTTTCTTCCAATAATCCTTGAGTGTGATTCCTTCGCGCAAAATGGAGTCGAGATACGTGCGGCCGCCGGGAATCATGGGAATGACGTGGCCATGCGATTTGTCGTCATAGGGGTATTTTACATCCAGGACATACGGGCCCTTGCTGGAGAGCATTTTCTTCAAAGCGGGAACAACTTCATCCGGTTTGGTAATGGTGTCACTGGCAATGCCAAAGGCATCGGCAATTTCTGCAAAATCAGCCCGGCCCAAATAAGTGTGCCCCCGGACACTTTCATAAAAACGGTCTTCCCATTGGGCCACCATCCCCAAATATTGATTGTTCAAAATGATGCTCTTCACAGGAATTTTTTCCTGCACCAGGGTTTGCAATTCCTGGATGTTCATTAAAAAGCTGCCATCCCCGTCAATATCAACCACAGTCCGTTTGGGGAAAGCAATCTGCGCGCCCATGGCCGCAGGCAGGCCAAAACCCATGGAACCAAGACCCGATGAACACAAAAAACTACGTGGTGAATGGAATCCAAAAAACTGCGCGGTCCACATCTGGTGCTGACCCACGCCCACACTAATAATGGCGTCCTTGGGAGAAAGACGGGAAAGCTCTTCAATGACATGCTGGGGCATGATGGTTTTTCTGTTTTCAGGATAACCGTGGGCAAATTCTTTTTTCCAGCCTTCAACCTGCTTGTGCCACGCATCAAGCTTTAAGGGCTTGGCCATTTTGTTCCATTCTTTAAGAACGGATTTCACATCCCCTAAAATGGGGATATCCACCTTGATGTTTTTGTTGAATTCGCTGGCATCGATATCCACATGAACAAATTTGGCCCCTTTGCAAAACTCGGAAAGTTTTCCGGTAACACGGTCATCAAAACGTACCCCCAAGGCAATCACCACATCCGCCTTGTTCATGGCAATATTGGCGTACACGGCACCGTGCATGCCCAACATGCGGAGCGAAAGCGGATCGTCTTCAGGATAAGCTCCCAACCCCATCGAGGTTGTCGTGATGGGAATGCGTGTTTTACGAACAAAAGTCCGCAACTCATCACTGGCTTGGCTAGCGATAATACCGCCCCCCGCATAAACAACGGGGCGCTGGGCTTTACTGATAAGTTCCCATGCTTTTTTAATCTGTTCGGAGGATGGTTCCACCACGGGATGATAGCCGGGCCTGTCAATGCGTTTTTCAAAATTGGGCACCGCTTCCTGCTGTTGAATGTCTTTGGGAAAATCGATAAGCACAGGGCCTGGCCGCCCTGTTGAGGCAATATGGAAAGCTTCATGGACCACGGCCGGAATATCGTCAATATTTTTGACCAAATAACTGTGCTTCACACAGGGAAGGGTCGCCCCCACAATATCACATTCCTGAAACGCATCCCCACCCATCATCGTGGTGGGCACCTGTCCTGTAAGGGCCACCATGGGAATGGAATCAAGCTTACAATCCATAATCCCCGTAATCAAATTGGTGGCACCAGGACCGGAAGTAGCCAAACAAACACCGGGCTTCCCCGTGGCGCGCGCATAACCATCAGCCGCAAAAGCCCCCGCCTGTTCATGCCGAGGCAAAATCATGCGAATTTTTTTGGAAAGGGTAAGCCCTTGGTGAATTTCCATGGAAGTTCCACCGGGATATCCAAAAATCACTTCCACCCCTTCGCGTTCAAGCGATTGAACAATAAGATCACGCCCTTTAAGTTTTTTGGGTTCAGTCTGTTTTAATGCAGATGATGGTTTTGACATACAAATCTCCCCTCCTTTGTAAGGAGTGGATTCAGGGGAGGTATTCCCCCTAAAACCCTACCCCACCTTAATCCTCCCCTTATAAAGGGGAGGAGACCAATTAGATTCCAAAATTATTTTGCTGCTTCTTCCACCAAGGTGCTTACCAATTTCACATACTCAGCCATGGCAGATTCCTTGGAAAGCCCCTTGCGCGAAGCCCAGGCTTCGTACTTGGCTTTTTTTACAATATCAAACATGCCGGGTTTGTTGCCGGAAACATCCCCTTCAGTGGATTGTTTATACAAAGCATATAAATTCAAAAGAACTTCATTGTCTTGGGCGGGAAGTGTCTTCAGTTTACCCTGCGCCTCGACAAATTGGTCTTGGATTGACATAAGTTACCTTTCTAGAAAAATGACGTATGGACAATCCTCGGATTGTCCTCACAACAGCACAGGTTTACGGCTCTATAAGGATTTCACGGATTTCTCAAGAGCAAAAAACGTTTTTTTGAAACGCCTGCCATCACCGGTTTTTCATCACTATCAAGGGTTACCCCCATAAAACCGGAAATATCCCTGGACGATAAACTCATCTTAAAGACCCCTTTTTCATAAAAAGAGGGATCAGGGATCCCATGAGCATCATACTGGACAAGGGCCATTCCAAAATAAAACTTTCCTCTTTCATCCTGACCCGTCTGATATTCCCCTGCCAAAAAAATATTTTCATTTGAATCGATCACAATTCCATGAGCCAAATCAAAACCGGGGGTTATGTCTGTAAGGACAATACCTTTTTGGCCAAAAGCAAGGTTTTTAGTTCCATTCTTATTTAAACTCGTTGCAAAAAAAGCTGTATTGTTAAGCCCCATTTGTTGGTATCCGGCTGCAAAAATTCCCCCCTTTTTACTTACAGTCACAGAGGAACAAACGCCGGATACACCCTCTTCATTGGCCCAAACAATTCCTTCATTTCCAAAAGAGGCATCCAAATTTCCTTGGGAAGTGAACCGAGCCACGATGCAATAAGTGATGCCCCTGTCATCTTGGATGGCCCCGGCCACTACGGGGCGATCTTGGGAATCGAGAACGAGAGAATAGAGAATCGTAGGGGCGCTGCTTGCCGCGCCCTTAATTTGGGGCGCTGCTTGCCGCGCCCCTACGAAGGCGGGATCACGTTTCCCATCCGGAAGATACCTCACCACCAAAGGGTGTGTGCCATCCCCATCCTCGGAAAACCCTGCCAACACAAGCCTCCCTTGGGAATCACGGGCCATGTAATGAATTTCTTCATCCCCTCCAAAATCATCAACAACAAAACCATTTTTACCAAACTGGGGATCCGGCTTTCCTTGCGTATCAAGTTTGACAAGTAAAACATCCTTGTGAAACCAGCGTTGGGAATAACCAGAAACGTACACGGCTCCCGTTTCATTGGCCGTTAGGCCATACAAATATTCTTTTCCTAACGGATCAATGCGAGCCACTCCCTTGTGCCCGAAGGATGAATCGAGACTGCCGTTGGCCAAATAACGAACCACCGCGCCAAAGGCATTGCCGTTTAAACGTGCCGCCCCTGCCATAATTACTTTGTTGTCGTCAGTGACAAGGACCACTTCTGCTTTGGCGGGCGCCCCCCCAACATGAGTCAGGGCCTGTGTGTAGGCAAAGACTGGTAAAGATGAAAAAAGAATCAATACAAAAGCAGGGATACTGAAAATTTTAAAGCTGCAACAATTGCCGGGCATTTTCATAAAAAATCTTTCTTTCAACTTTCTCTCCTAACTTGAAACCAAGAAGTATCTCCTTTTCCCTTTTCCATTCATGGGGAATAACCGGAAAATCCGTTCCAAACAAGAGCCGATCGACATACTTGATAAACCACTCTCTTTTTATCTCAGCAGGAAAATGGCCGGCCAAGGCCATGGAGGTATCCAGATAAAGATTTGGATATTTATCAAGAAGCGAAAAAAACTCCCTAATTTCTTCATACCCCAAATGGGGAACGACAAATTTTATATCCGGAAAACGCTTGATGGCCGCTTCAAAGCGGGTCACTCCTGTCACCGTAGCCACGTCATAACCATATCCACGGCCTGGTTTATCTTTAAAATGAGGGCCAGTGCCACAATGGATGAGAACGATTTTTTTGTATTGACTGCAAACCTGATAAATTTCGTCCATACGGGAATCATCCGAGGCCACTTTTTGGACATGGGAATGGATTTTTATTCCCTTGAACCCAAATTCTCCAAAACACTGTTTTAAAATTCCGGTTTTGTTTTTGTCATCGGGATGAAGACTGCCGAAGGGAATGATAAAATCAGGATGTTTTTGAGCAAGATCAAATGCAAAACGATTTAAAGTCTCGGCCATGCCTGCCTTGTGCGGATAATGCAGGGACACAACCTGACTTACGCCCTGTGCTTTAAGATGGGTGATACGCTCTTCAATACTTTGCTGATGCAATACCGGCCAATCCACTTCCTTAAACCAGCGGCAAATAGCGGTGAACACGCCATCGGGAAAGAAGTGGGTGTGGAAGTCGATGAGAGTGGGCATATCCTTCCCCCTTTAAAAAAGGGGGATACAGGGGGATTTTCCCCGTACCCTCCCCGAATTGAAACGGATACGGCAAAGCGGGAACGGGAACAAATCCCCCTTAGTCCCCCTTTTTTAAAGGGGAAAAGAGGAGGAGATCAACGATGCATTGCTTTAAGTCCAAATCCCCGCATCCCCGAAAACTGCCGTGCCATGGGATGAGCACGCAATCCCCAATTTCGGCTTTGAACATTCGGGCGATTTCGAAAAACCCTTTGCGTTCTTGGAGCGTCGACGGCCGTGATCTTTGAATCGACTAGAGTTCCACCCAACAATTCAGAAACGGAACCCGTCCCCGTTCCTTGTCCATCCGGAGAAGCAAGGGGAGCCACCTCCGCAGCCTGAGTCGAAGCAGAGCGGGTACGGCGTCCAGAAGGATCCGTGGGCTTAAGCGGGGTGGAACGAGGCACAATCGAATAACCACCATGGTCCAGCATGGTCTGGGCGATCTCGTTATTCAAAACACTTTCATCCATGGGGGTGTTGAAATCTGCCACGGCCAAAACAGTTTCAGCATTTTTTGTCAGTTCAAGATCATAAGACCGAAGTACATTGTTCAGCTCGCGGAAGGTATTGCGCACTTTCCTCAACTCCGTTTGTGCAAACACACGGGCGATCTGCACAGCTGTCTTGGCTTGATCGTCTCCAAACATCTGGCCCAATTTCAAAGCGCGTTGGATGGCAGAGTCCATCGCGTAAGCGCTGATAGCTAGATTCGCTAAATGAAGGGCAATGGCCTGGCCTTGTTGTTTATGCGCCGGTTGTCCCGAATTTACGACAATATCGGCCAAATCCGTATTGGAAGCCACAAGTCGATAAGCTTCATTGGCAACAAGCTTGGCGATTTCAGTTTGCTTAAGAGCCTCTACCAGAACATCGCCATGGAAGTTTGCTTCGATATGATCCATGGCCTTTGCCACGGTTGCATCAAAATGAAATTTTTCATCCATTCCGGCTTTAGCCATTTGGCTTAAGATTCCGCGTGAAATAACAAAGAGGCGCTGGATTTCGTTGGAACCTTCATAAATCCGTGTCACGCGCGAATCACGATAAAGCCTGGCAATCGGATATTCCTCGATAAATCCATATCCCCCATGCGCCTGTACACCCAGGTCGGCCGCATTTTGGAAGTTTTCGGTGTCAAAAACTTTTGCAATGCCCGCTTGGACCGAAAATTGATTCCACAAGGCAATTTTTTCAACGGGACCAAACACACCCGCGGGCCTGGCCGCATCGTATTCTCCGGCAATGCGGTAGGTCATGCTCTCGGCGACAAACGTACCGATGGTTTGCCCAGCAACCATGGCGCGCACAGCGCCATATTCGGCAATCGAACTGCCAAATTGTTTGCGATCACGAACATATTTTACCGTATAGTCCACGGCTTCCTTGGCGTTGGCCACACTGCTCGTGGCCAGCTTCCACCGGCCCAGAGTCAAGGTGCTCAAAGCAATGCGCTGCCCCTGACCTTCGGCGCCCAAGAGATTGGCTTTGGGAATTTTAACATCAGCAAAAGAAAGTTGAACCGTGGAGGTTCCATGCAACCCCATTTTTTCTTCTTCACGCACAACCGTAAAGCCTGCCGTTTCCTTATCCACAATGAAGGCCGTAATTCGGCCACTAAGCTTGGCAAAAACAATAAAGACATCGGCAATGCCGCCGTTGGTAATAAAGGTTTTAGAACCATTCAGCACATAATTTTCCCCATCCACTGTTGCCGTAGTCTTCATTCCTGAAGTATCCGACCCTGCATCCGGTTCGGTCAGGGCAAAAGCGCCAATGGTGGTGCCTGCCGCCATGCCCGGCAGATATTTTTGTTTTTGCTCTTCAGTCCCATAAAGGATGATCGGCATGCTGCCAATGCCGGCCATGTTCACGCCCAAAGAATCGGGAATGGATTTGGGAACACCACGGCTCATCGCTTCAATGATTTGGGCCGAAGTGGCAAGATCAAATCCAGCGCCTCCGAATTCATCAGGGAATTCGGACCGGATGATGCCTTGATCTCCAAAAAGTCTAAAAATTTTCTTGAGAGCCGTAAAATCTCCCGGTGCATGGCGCTCCACAGCATTACCTAAGCCTGTAGCGAGAATTTCTCTCTCAACGAGTTTTCTCATAGTTTCAATAAACATGTGCTCGGTGTCTTTATCTTTATCTTTCCAAAACGCTTCGGGCGTCCCCAAATTTTCATACGCGTCCCCCGCCAAGCCGCTAAAGATGGGAAGAGCCTCGTGTGATGCGGGGACGTAGGTTCGGGCGGTTTGGAGAGCCCCCTGTAGTAATACATTAGTTTGTCTCAAATAAATAATCCTGGCGGCAGCTAAGCCTAAATCGGGCACTGTTCTTTCAAAATGATCCCAAAGACTTAACAAATGCTCTTCACCGGGAGGAGTTCCGGCAACCAAGGCCGCATGAAATAAAATAAGGCCCATGACCTCACTCATTTCGGGGAATTGATGAATGCGCTGATTTTCCGGAAGACCGGGTTGTAAAAAAGTAGAAGCTAGCCCGGGATCCATAAGCCGTAAAGCATTGGAAATGGGGCCTCGCACGGGAGGTTGTTCCAAGTAAAGAGGGGGAACTCCCACATATTCATCATTAGAAATGCGGGAAGCCAATTGAACAAATTGATCTGCCGCTTGGGGAAAGCGAACGATCATATCAATAAGAATGGGTCCCCAAAAAGAGCGCGCATCGACATTAGGCATAAATTCCTCCTTAGCCCCCGTTTAGGACGCCCTAACAAACACTCTTAAAAAGGCAATGGGTATTTTTAGTACGTTTGGGGGAGGCTATTGCACATCCAGCACTTCCCACGATTTGACTGTCCACCCAAAAGGAGGACTTTTGCGGGTAAGCAAGAGAACACGGGCCACATGCCCGTCGTGGAAATTAAGGAAAACTTCCACTTCAGCCAGATTGAGAGCCCTTTCTTCAACACGGTTTATTTCAATTTTATCAATGGGGACCTGCCCAAAGGCCGATTGCTTGTATTTGTGCCCATAGCTTTTAAAAAAGCTTTGGGCCATGCCATGGGCTGATTTGGGAGAGGGGGCACGTCCGCCACACGCGGCCAACAAAAGAAGAACGATAAGGATGATCTTTGACTTTTTCATGCTGGTGGCGATATGAGCAAAATCAATTGAGGAAGTCAAAAGAAGTTTATTGGAAGTTTATTGGACATGCCCCGTGTGCGGGACAATCTCAGGGTGTCCGGTTTTTGTAAGGGCAATTCATGAATTGCCCTTACGCGGATAGTTATTCATGAAAGATCAAACTCGTTTATTTAATCAGCTTGAAGATCTCTATTTCCGTTTCAACCAACGCAAATACGTCAGTCCCGATCCACTTCAATTTCTTTTTGAGTACGACAAAATCGCCGACCGTGAAATTGTGGGGCTCATCGCCTCTTCCTTAGCCTACGGCAATGTGAAGCAGATTTTGGTCAGTGTGGAAAAAATTTTGAAACCCATGGAAGGCCACCCTGTTTCCTTTGTTACAAATACGTCGGAAAAGGATTTTCAAAAAATTTACAAAAATTTCAAACACAGGTGGCATACGGGGGAAGATATTGCAGGATTGTTGGTGGCGTGCGGGAAGGCGATTGAATTGCATGGGGGATTGAAGAATTTATTCGTGTCTTGTACGGGCGAACCTTGTGTTCGCCCGTCCCCGCATGGGCGAACACAAGGTTCGCCCGGACATTCCAAAAATAATAATGATGATAATTCCTACCTCCCCGCCCTCGCGGGATTCGTCCAAACCCTCCGCAAATTGGCCCCAAACATGCGCCAAAACCTGCTTCCCTCCCCATCCGATGGCAGTGCCTGCAAACGATTGTGGATGTATTTACGATGGATGATACGAAAAGATGCCGTCGATCCCGGCGGCTGGAATCTTTCCCCTTCCAAACTCATTGTTCCCATTGACACACACATGTTTGCCCTGGGTCGAAAACTCAAACTCACGCGCCGCAAACAAGCCAACCTGCAAACCGCCATTGAGATGACTAAACGATTTAAACAAATCTCCCTGGAAGACCCGGTCAAATACGACTTTGCACTGACAAGGTTGGGGATACGGGCGGAATTGGATTATGGTTATTTGGAAATTTTTTTCTGAATCGACGCCATATCCTTTAAAGATTGAATCTCGGATAAAGGTTTTTCTTTTTTTTCAAATTCCCCAAAATCATGAATGAGCTTTTTCTGTAACTTGGAAACTCTTTTGTGAGCCTCCTCTACTGTTACTCCTGTTTCTGGAAGCGCAAAGTGGCAGGCTTCTTTTTTCAAAAGAGTCCCGTTTAAACTGATGAGCATAGATTCCGCAGTTACTCCCGCATCGATTTTTCTTCCACACTCAATCAAGGTGGCTACATCCACAAAACCTATTTTTGAAAAAATCCAATCCAGATCGAATAAATCTTTTTCCGAACATCGGCTCACCAAACAAGCCACCTTCATGCAAAAAAGGGTTTCCAATCTGGCGACGGGAATACCTTCCTCAGTGACAAAGGGCTCTCCCAAATTTTTTAAGTTTTCATCGAGAACAATGTCCAAAGTGAAACGGTGTTTTTTGAAATCAACGGCCGCATGGAAATAATGGGGCGTTGAAAGCTCCTGTGAAAAAACGGCGCCCTGTTTTTTAAGCCCCGCCGTTTGCCGAACCATGGCGGTGAATGAAGAAGGGGTTGTTGCAAAAAGATCAATGTCATCCGATCTGCGATGCTCCGCATAGACACCCGCAAGAGCTGTCCCTCCCACCAAGCACACATCGGTCCAGGACCCCGTAAACAAAAGCCGAAGCGCTTCATGCAACGCGTTGGGCACCGCCTTTTTTGAAAATTGAGGAAGAGGTTTTATCGATTTAAATAGAGCGGCCATATTTTCTCCAGCTGAAGCCGCCGTACCGGCTTGATGAATTTTTTATACATAGGAAATTTTTGAATGATTTTCTTGCCCCCAATAAAACTCGCCTGATGAAACCCCACCACCTGAACCAAGCGAGCCAAGGCTTGCGGCACACCGCGATGAAGCGCATTTACAAAATGTGCCAAGCTGGGATAGAGCGCATCCCATAAAAATATTGTTTTCATTTGAGGTTCATCCACATCCAATTTTGTTAAAAGCAATTCCGGTTGAATACCGGTGCTCTCTGCGAAACGAGTAAGCGTTTTCATTTCCATATTGATGAAATTGGTCTCTTCCCCCTGATGAAACCATTTCGTCACTGCCGCTCGACTCACTCCAGAGGCTTTAGCCACATCGGTCTTGGATAGATTTTTTGAAATCATTATATTTTTAAGTAATTGAAAATACATAATTATTATTAACTATTGTTAACTATAGTAAATAAAAATGCCGGCGGGATCAAGGGTATTTTGAGATATCTGCCACTGGCAGCGGCTCATGGAGCCTTCCTCCATTGGCAAAGCCGCTGGAGCTGGATCAGCACCTCTGGTGCCCCAGATGCCGTGAGCACTGCGAACGGCCTCCCCCTCAGCGCGCCTCTTCCATCGATAATTTTTACTTCATCTGTTTATAAAGAAAATCCCAAAAAGGGACTCGTCCGGCGCCTAAAGGGTCACTGTTCACAAAACGGCGGGCTTTGGGGTAATGTTTTTTGTAAACGCGCACACTGATGAAATGGCGAAACGCCTCTCTAAACGGGACACGACACAAGACCCTTACAAAAAAAGGTAAAAACCTCTCACTGCGGGGGTTTTTGAGCGTCCTTTTGAACTCTTTAAGACTAATAGCCATGTCCCAGATAGGATTTGTCATGAGGCCACTCCTTCTCTCATTAATTTTTTAGAAACTTCCTTCAATGTTCTATAAATTTCCTCGGAGGATGCATCCACTTTAATCAAGTTCAGCCCTTCTTGAACCTGTTTTTTGGTGATCTGGCCAAAAATTAAAATGATCTTCTCTTCATTCATCGAAACATTGTGCTTGCGGTAATAATCAAAGACCTTGCCGATCTTTTTATAATGAGAATGCAGGGTATACAGATCAATAATGTCTTTAAACCGGGTGATGGTGTTCGTTTGATGATACTGCTCAAGCAAGGAATAAAATTTTCGATAGAAAATCTGTTCAATGGAATCAACCCTAAAGGTCAATCCGGATTCGGCCTTTTTTAGGGTCGGGTTCCACATCCCGCTAAAAGGGTCTTCTAAAAAATCAACCTTGATCTTAAGCCCTTTACCAGCGGCGTAGGAAGCAACCTTCAAGCGACTAGGCAAATTTGTTTGTCCTATCATCTCAAAGGGCCCAATTCCCCTCATGAGCAATTCAACCTTGGCAAAGGAAAAATCGGGTTCCTCACAAAAAAAATCCAAATCCTCCGAGAAACGGTGGTGAAGGTAAAAACGGGACAAGGCAGTCCCTCCCGACAGGACAAAAGGGAAATTTTTTCTTTTTTTAAATAAAGAAAGAATCTGGTCTTGCTGTTTGTAAACTTGCCTCTGCTTTGGCGTCAGTTGAACCATAATTGGCACTCAATTTAATCCAATGTTCGTTGATAATCCATCATTTCATTCATCCAGCATCCCGAAAACAGAAAGCTTCTCATTCACCCGATCGCGCAAATGATCAAGCCAGGTAGGTTCGCGAAGCAGTGCCTGCTTTTCAGCCAGCTGATGCATGGCCTGGATGACCTGCGCGTGGATGCGCTTGACCTGGGCTTGGGGTTTTTCGCCATTTTTCTTGGTGATGGGGATGGGCTCGCCCACATTGTGTATCAATTTGGCAGGAAGCGGTAACAAACCAATGCCGCAAAAAAGGGGAAGGGAAAACCGGGTTGTTTCCAAAATTTTGATCCGCCATTTAAGCAAAAATTTGGAATTAAAATAAACATCGTTAATGCCCCCGCAAAAGGAAGGAATAATGGGTGTGTTCGTTTCAATGGCCAGTTCAACAAAACCCTTTCTTCTTTCCCACGGAATACGCTTCATTCCCGGGTGAGCCACCAAGCCCTCATAAATTCCACCGGGGGCCAGCATGAGGCAGTTGTTTTCTTTGAGTAGCTGGCGAGCATTATATTCATTGGCATTAACCACTCCCCCTTTCAAAAAAAACTCCCTCAATCCAGGAATGGAAAATAAAAACCCCGCACCCAAGCCCCGCGGATAAATGCCACGAAGCTCGATTAATTTTTTGGTCAATAAAAAACCATGAAAGGGAATGATGCCATGGTTCATCACAACCACGCATTTCTTTCCTGCAGGAATACGGTCCAAGCCATGGGCTTCGTACTTAAAATAACGTTCGATCCAATGAAACAAGGGAATAATCGCATCGATAAAATCATGGTCGTGGTGATGGAGCTGATTGCGGATATGGAGAGATTTCATGAAATGCACGGTCCCTGAGCGGAGTGGTCCCCGAGCGGAGTCGAGGGGTCGAAGGGCCGGCTCGCTTCGACTCCGCTCAGCGACCGATTTATGCCACTTTCGCAGCCTTGATGATTTTATAAAAATAGCCCTGTGACACACCCAATTGGCGAATAGCGGCATAGGGATGATTGTCGCAATATTCCAGGACGGCCTTGAAAATTTTTGGAATATAATTTTTCAAACTTTGGGCGGCTTCATAAACAAACTCGTCCTTATAAATGGGGTTTTCCTTGTTTTCAAGATCGTATTCCTTGATTTTTTTGTACAAGGTGGAAGGAGAAATGCCCAGCCCTTGTGCCGTTTCATTTTTTTTGAACTGATAATGGGCATATCCCTTGGCAATAATCAGGGTTTCATACTCGTTCCATGTCTTGGCCGGGTCATATTTATTATGACTATCAAAAGCTATTTCCTTGGGACCAAAAGGTTCTTTGGCCGCCACAAGAGCCAAATTGCCCAGACCTTTTTGCTTGAAATTTTGCAGCAAACTGTAATTGGCGGGAATGCTGGAAAAATCAAGTTCATTGCCGGTTCTTAAGGCACACGCCACATTCACCAGATTTTCAAGCTCACGAATATTGCCGGGCCAGTTGTGTTGAAAAAAGGCTTTCATGAGTGCTGGAGCCACACGGATTTTGTCTTTGACATTGTTTTCTTGTTTGAATTTTTCAACAAAATGGTTCGCCAATAGGGGAATGTCTTCCTTCCGTTGGGCCAGAGGTGGTAAAAACAGTTTTATCTGGCATAGACGATAATAAAGATCTTCACGAAATTGATTTATTTTGACCATCTCCTCCAAATTTTTATGTGAAGCCGAAACAATACGCACATCCACCTTGATCGACTTGGTATCACCAATGCGCCGCACTTCCCCTTCCTGCAACACACGCAACAATTTCACTTGCAGCTCGGGCTTAAGCTCGCCAATTTCATCCAACAAAAGAGTCCCCCCGGTGGCTTCCTCAAAAAGACCCTTCTTGTCGCGATGGGCCCCTGTAAAACTTCCCGCCTTGTAACCAAACAATTCACTCTCAATAAGATTGGGAGGAATGGCCCCGCAGTTAATGGCAATAAAACGTTTGCCGGAACGAATGGCATTATTAAAATGCATGGCTTTGGCAATCAATTCCTTACCCGTACCCGAAGCCCCCGAAATAAAAACCGCCAGATTGGTTTCGGTAATTTTATCCAAAATCTTGAACACTTCCTGCATGGGTTTGCTTTTTGAAATGATATGCGAATAGGAATATTTTGATTTGTAATCCCCCGTTTCGCTCCGAAGGATTTCCTTTATTTCTTCCAGTTCGCCGGCGGTCTGTTCCAGTTTTGCCTCCAACTGGGCTTTGGCTTCCTGGTATTGATTAAGAAGCCGTGTATTTTCGATGGCAATCCCCACCTGGTCGCAAAACGCCTGAAGGATGGACATGTTCATGTTTTCAAAAGCGTGTGTCTTCATGCGATTATCCAGATACAAAACACCCACAATCTTGTTGCGTGATTTCAAAGGCATGCTCAAGATGGATTTGAGTTCGTTTAAAACGATGGATTCCGAAGTATCAAAGCGCCCGTCAGCTAACGCATCCTGACTGGCCACCACCTCCCCTGTTTCCATACAACGCTTTGCCACGCTGGTTGAAATTTGCGTCAAATCGGCATTCACCGCTGTATTAGCCGATGATTTTATTTCCAGTTCACCTTCATCACCTACCAGTAAAATCAACCCGCATTCGGCACCGGTAAATTCAAGGGCGTAATTAAGCACCATTTTCATGAGCAATTGGGGGTCATGTTCGGTATTTAAAAACTTGTTTATCTGCAAAATTTTTCCGAATTCCGAATCGCTGATATCTGTTTTTTCAACCTTCATGACTTTTAAATTCCAGGGAAGGCTCGGCAAAGAAGACGAAGCAATTCCTTCTTCTTTTGTCATGCTTTCCTGGAATTTTTTGATTTCTTCCTGCTCGTGGGTCTGCTTGGCCAGCTCTTGGGCCTTAAAGAGAGCCTGATCCAAAAGGGATGTGTGATTTTCCTTGTGATAAACCTTGGCGCGTTCCAGCCAAACCCAGAATTCATAGGACACCAAATGAGGGTGTTCCCCAACCAGTTTATAAGCGGCATCCAGCGATTCTTCAGCCTTGGGAAGGTTTTTCAACTCACGGTAGGCTTCGGCAATCTCGATATGGCTGTTAAACAAATGAAGCCAGGTATAGGAATTCTTGTGCGGGATATCCTTGAGGGTGTTGATGGCATAAACAAGATAGGAATAAGCATCGTGAAATTTGCCATCCATTTTGTAAATATTGCCAAGGTTGAGCGAAATGGTGGCCGCAGTTTGCCAATCTTCCATCTTTCGGGCAATGGCCAAGGCCCTTAAATACCCGTCAATGGTCTTGGTAAAATCTTTTTCGTAATAATGCAAATTCCCCAGGCCGTTATACGTGCGCAACATCAGGTCGAGCGCATTGACCTGTTTGGCCAATTCCAGGCTTTTTTCAAAAAATTTAAGGGCCTTGTTTCGAATGCCCGCTTTTTCAGCCTCAGGAGCATCGATCATTTTTTTAAAAAAGAGATCGCCACGCACATAAAGGGCCCTGGCCCATAAATACGTATCCCCCGCTTTTTCAACAAAGGACTCAAGCCCGTCCAAGTATGCCGAAGCTTCATCATACCGTTTTTGCAGGATAAGAAGATCGGCCAACCAGTTATTAGTGACTTGTTTCTGGTCAATTTCTGAAAGGGTTTCCCATTCCTTCAATGTTTTCCTGAAAATAGATTCGCTTTCAACCAACAACCCTTTTTTCATGAAAATATTGGCCCGGTTGTTTTCCAAAATGAGTTTTTCAACATGAAATGAGGAATCTTTTTCATCTAAAAGAGTCAAAGCCTCATCAAATAATTGGAGGGCATGGTCAAATTCGTCTATTTTTCCATAAAGATCCCCCAACTGCTGCAACAGATGAATACGCAAAGATCTCTGGATTTCAGGACCTTCTTTAAGATGTTCAAAATGGGTAATCGCCCGACGAATATCGCGTATATCTACCAAGCTTTCAGCTAATCGTTGTTCCGCCTTGTTTGTCAGATTCTTATCCGAAATATTTTGGGCTTTTTCCCAGGCATTTTCAAAAATGGAAACCGCTTTGCCATGGTTTTCTTTTTTCAAAAATAAATCGCCCAAGATTAAAAGAGCCTCGATGGCCTTCAGGGCATCCGTCCCCTGCCCTTCATGCCAAAGGGCTTTCTCACGATCATTGACATTTTGGCGATAATAAAGGGCCAGGGCATCGTGCTTTTTCTGTTTGTGTGCCAAATTTAGCCCCTGATAAATGACATCCCTTAGTAAAACATTGGTGAAAAAATAATGATGTTCGCGATCGGTTCGGCTGATGAGGTCTTCCTTGGTTAAAAACAAGAGGGCCGCCTGAGGATTGGGAAGATTGGTCAAGAAACGGATCTCATTAATGGACAAGGGTTCTCCGGCCACAGCCAGCCATTCCAAAACGGCTTTTTGGTTTTCATCCAAAACCTTAATGCGAGCTTCCAAAAGCTGGGAAAGAGTTTCCGGAACTTCCAGTTTGTCAAAATCAATACCAATGTCTTCAAAAGTAGCCCCCGACCAACGACCCGAAGCATCGAGTAAAAAATTGGAAGCCAGCATGGTTTTAAGCAGTTCACTGACAAATAACGGATTGCCATCAGTGCGTTTAAAAATCTGTTTCACAAGCTTTGCCGGTGGATTTTCCAGACCCATGACCATGGCCAGATATTGGGTAAGTTCTTCTTCGGTAAAAGAATGGAGATGGATAATTTCGGCATGGCTCCAACCCACAGGGGCTTTTGAGGTGGCCCATAAAATGATGACCTTTTGGTTGGAATATTTTTGAAGAAGCTGGTTTACCTCATCCGGATTTGCAATGGCCTGCTCATCAATTTGCAAACAAAAAGGAGGCTTGGATGATTCCATCAAAAAACTGTCCCACATAATGACAGGGACGGCATTAAGCTGGCAATGATACTTGAATTCGGACAACAATCTTGTTTTGCCCGTGCCTATTTTCCCTTCCAAAATAAGAAGACGACTGACATGGGTGTCTTCCTGTTTCATGATCAAATCAAAAAGATTACGGAAAATATCCACCTCTTTGGTGCGCCCGATGAGTTTCCCTTTTTCAGGAAGATAGGAAAGCCTTGTGACCACTGTTTCCATTTCGTAATTGCGGCCCGCCAAAAAATTAAAATCACGAATCACCGAAGCCCCATCGTGATAACGGTCGGATGGCTTTTTGGCCAAGAGACGGGCAATGATGGTATCCCAAAATGCCGGAACGGCCGAGTTAACCTGGGAAGGTGGTTTTGGAATGAAATTTTGATGCCGGGCAAAGGTTTCTTTTAAATCTTTGCTGGCAAATGGATTCTCACGCGTGAGCACCTTGTAAATAAGCACACCCAATGAATACAAATCGGTGCGGCCATCCAGATTGCCCCCCATGATGATTTCAGGCGCCATATAGGCGGGCGTTCCCACTTTTTTGCGGGGGGAGGAAAATCCAGCCAATCCGAAATCAATTATTTTAGCCACACGCTTTTCATTGTGGATGGCGACCAGAATATTTTGGGGTTTGATGTCAAAGTGATAGATTCCACGCGAATGAAGATAGGAAAGGGCCCTTAAAATCTGGACAACCAAATCTTCAACGGCTTCCATGGGAAGCAACTCCGTCGCCGTAAAAAAATCCCTGCCCTCGATAAGTTCAGAAGTGAAATAATATTTTTCGATTTTTGGGTCGAATCCAAAATCCAGAATACGGGCAATGCCGGGATGGTTTAATTCAGAAAGAATTGAAAATTCGTTTTTGAAATTTTGAAGGGCTTCGTCGCGGGAAACATTGAATTGGACTTTCTTTAAAAACTTGAGCGCTTTTTTGCCATCTGCATCTTTAACAGCAAAAACATCACCTGAAAGCCCACTTCCAAGGGTTTTAATGATTTTGTAGCGTTGGTCGATTAAATCGAGCATTTTTGAATTTCATCATTTCCACCCCTGGAAATGTATTTATTTTAAAGGATGCTTCCATCTTATGTATATATAAAAAATTTTGACACCTGGATTTATTTATCTAAGCATATAAAAAATAAAGATTTTTTATTTTTACCGAAGAAGAAGACGTGGCCCCGCCGGACTTCCCAAAAGTCTCGGCCCACCCATTCGGTGGGCAATCTGGGCCATGGTGGAAGAGCGATGGGATAAGGAGCGAGGAAAGGGAACCCCCGCTTTTACTTTTAATTGACTGGCCCTGTGGAGAAAATCACCGCAACCCTGCACGGCCACGGGTTCTTCAAAAATAAACCCCATTTCTTCCCCAACTACCAAGGCCTGTTGATGGGAAGGGGGTAAACTACGGAGCCCTCCCTCGCGCATAAGCAGACTTGTCCAGCCGGCCCTGGAAACAAGCCCCCGAAAAACGACTTCACTAAACATTCTTGCCGTATTTGCCCGACCCCAATTAGGTAAAACTTTAATACCAATTCCTGGAAAAGGCGCACCGGGAAAACCATTCATCCCGTCAGCCCGCCGTGTGGCATGGGCGATCACTTCAAAAGTGCTTTCTTCCTGCCCACCCTCCCATTGAACAGAAACGGATTGGGGATGAAGAACGACTTTTTCAAAACCCAGCCATTGCCGATGCCTGCGCGCGGCCATTCCCCGTTCATCGACGGTTTCTTCATAAACAGGCGCAATGGCCACACCCCCGCTTAAAGTATGGGCAAAAAGAACGGGCGGACCATCATCGAGAAACCCTATTCCCAAATTAAGAGGAACTGTCGTGGCCTGTTGCATAAAATGGACGAGGCGCAGCGGCACCGGGCGGGGCGCCCCATACAGCATGGCCAAATCATTGGCTCCGCCCATGGCAGAAGTTCCCATCCATATCCCACTGGCCAGCATCGTTGTCGCCACATCCTCGGGTGACCCTTGTACATAATCTGTAAGGTTGGGAAAAAGATAGGTCATCACCCCCACTACCATATCATTAACGGTACCATCCCCGCCCAAAGCCAAAAGCCCAACAGGATTTGATTCCGATGGATTGA
>MGPH01000058.1:0-234 GCA_001797365.1 Deltaproteobacteria bacterium GWA2_45_12 | reverse complement strand
AAATCTAAAATCCGGTCCAATTTGTCAGGAGAAGTTTCATAGACAAAAATATCCAAGCCATGATTTCCGCCCAGTTGCCTTACCTCTTCTGCGATCCGTGGTGCCCGAAAACGCCCGGCCGTAGGGTTAACCACCAAGATCCATTGACGAGGATTTTCTGAAACCCTAGGAGCCTGTCGGAATAATCATTTTCTTACTCATGATTTTTTCCAGACTCTGATTTTTTCGTGAACT
>MGPH01000057.1 GCA_001797365.1 Deltaproteobacteria bacterium GWA2_45_12 | reverse complement strand
AAGGTGGCCCACAGCGCTCCCTGGTTTCCGGCGATGATGTATCCCACGAAAGTGGCTGCTGTAAAGACCGGACCGGGAGTGAACTGCCCTACAGCAATAGCATCCAGCAGCTGGGATTGCGAAAGCCAATGCCGATGATCCACAAAATCGGCCTGTAAAAAGGCGAGCAGGACATAGCCGCTGCCGAAAAGAACGGAACCAATCTTCAGGAAGATCAAAAAAACTGCGGGCAGTTTTGATTCGACGCCCAAATTGGGAAGCAGAGTAGGGGTTCCCCATAAAGAAGATATAAAGAACCATAAAAAACCGTTTAACCTACTCGAATTTTTCCATGTTCTTAACCAATGCCAGATCAGGGCCAGAACTCCGGTACCAAAAATAACGAATATTTCATTTATTCCCAAAGCAGAGCCAAGTATGGCCATCAGACAAAAGAGCGCGAGTGTTTTGGTCTTGATCGCCGTTTGACCCAAACGCCAAAGCGCACAAACGACAATGGCGATGATAACCGGTTTTATTCCATAGAGAATATTTTGGATTTCGGGAAGAGTGCCGAAGCGCACATAGGCCCAGGCAATGCTCCAGACGATCATGACTGCGGGAAAAATAAAACACAGGCCGGCAACAATAAGCCCGACAAAGCCTGCTCTCCGGTGACCGATGTGGATGGCCATTTCGGTTGAATTAGGCCCGGGGATCAGATTTGTTGCCCCCAAAAGATCGAGAAAATCATCGTGGGAAAGCCATTTTTTGCGCCTTACCACTTCTTCCTCCATCATGGCGATGTGGGGCGCCGGGCCTCCGAAAGCAATGGTTCCGAGTTTTAGAAACAGGGCCGCCAGTTCGCTTAATTTTTTTTTCGAAATGTCAGTGGGCGAATTCATCGGAGCATTTTTCCAAGGAATGAATTTTTAGAGGTTCCTATCCTTAGGAAAATCCAGCCAATGATACCTGCGAGTGTTGAGGCCATCAGAATCCCAATTTTCGAGTAGGATGTAAGCGATGATTCACCAAAGGCCAGACCCGAGATGAAAAGTGACATTGTGAAGCCGATTCCACCCAAGCAGGCTACGCCAAAAATCATTTTCCATCCGATATTTTTGGGTAAGACTGCTACACGGGTTTTTACTGCCAACCATGAAAACAGGAAGATGCCGACCGGTTTTCCGATAACCAAGCCAACGATGATGCCCATGGTCACCGGATGTTTCATCGTCGTGAAAAGATCACCTTTTAGGGAAACCCCCGCATTTGCCAGGGCAAACAAGGGCAGTATGAGGAAAATGACCCAAGGTTGAAGGGCATGTTCTAGACGCTGAAGTGGGGGTTGTACTTGTTCGGTGCTCTCCTCCAATCCTGATAATGCTGCCTGTTGGGAGCTGGTTTTAAAAGCAAGCTTATTGGAAGAAGCTTTTTCGAATTCTTTTAAGAATCCCTGACTTCTGACCAAGAATTCCGATTCATCGATACGCGTACGTGCGGGAATGGTGAAAGCGGCAAGAACACCGGCAATAGTGGCGTGTACCCCTGATAAAAGAAAGGCAAGCCATAGGCCTCCTATCCCTAAGAGGGCATAAACCAGTGGATGGCGGATTCCCGCCCGGTTAGCACCCATGAGAAGCCCCAAAAAGAGAACTCCAATGCCCAGATTGGCCCACGAGATATAAGAGGTGTAAAAAAAAGCGATAACTAAAACCGCACCCAGATCATCCACAATTGCCAAGGCCGTCAGAAAAATTTTCAGGGGTAAAGGAATTTTTTTCCCCATCAGGGTCAAGACGCCAATGGCAAAGGCGATATCGGTGGCCATGGGAATTCCCCATCCGGCGGCTCCCGATTTTCCCATGTTAAAAAGAAGGTAAAGAGAGGCTGGAACCAGCATTCCACCAATGGCGGCAGCCAAAGGGAGAATCGCCTGCCTAAGAGATGAGAGCTCTCCAGCCAAAATTTCCCTTTTGATTTCGAGTCCGACAACAAAAAAAAAGATCGCCATCAGTCCGTCGTTGATCCAGTGATGGATTGGTTTGTCCAAGATCCACGAACCGATGCCGATGTTAAAGGACGTATGCCAAAGATCGAAATAGCTTTGTGACCACGGAGAATTGGCCCAGAAAAGCGCACTTATGGTGACCAGCAAGAGTATAATGCCACCCGCGGTTTCGGTTTTACTCATTTTTTTGACGGAGTGCAGGACAAATTTCATGATACCCCCTTTATTTTCAATAGTCCGGCGGGACATATATTATAATTCCATGGGATTGCCCAGTGTTTTAGGTGTGTGTTCTTATCCAATCTTCAGGATTGGGAAAGGCAGTTGATGCTTGAAAATTCGGACTATCCTTAGTAAACATTCAACAATGAAAATACTTTTTATCTGTGAATACAATGCCTGCCGAAGCCAGATGGCGGAAGGTATAGCACGTACCCTGTTTCCGGAAAGCTTTGAGATTCAAAGTGCCGGTGTGCATCGGGGAAGTTTGAATGAACTTACTGTTGAAGTGACCCGTGAAATCAACATAGATATTTCCTCTCATTATTCCAAACAGCTAGCTGCTGTCTCTGATAATCATTTTGATCTGGTGATTGTGCTTGCCGAACCGGCTTGGGAGGCTGCCTCAATACTCAAGGGGCGCAAAAAAATTCTCTGGGCCCTGGAAGACCCTGTGGCCATTCCTGGAGAAAAAGAGTGGCTTAAAGAAAAAATCAGGAGAGTACGTGAGGCTATCAAAAAAAATCTCGAGAAACTAAGAGAAGAGCAATTTTAATGCGTTATGGCATAGAAGAGGGAGTATAAATCAAGAAGGAGTTCACCATGAAACGGTATATTTTGACCATTACCATTTCTTTGATCATTGTTTGTTTTTTTGGGATTCTTGGTTTTTCTTATTTTCGTGTGACCAAGGAGAAAGAAATGCTTATGGACGATCTCAATCGTCGGGCACGCATCATTGCCAAAAGCTTGGCTCCTGCAGGCATGCGGTTTTTGAAAAATCCACCAGCGGGAGACGAGGAAGATCTTGCTGAACGTCTTGCAGGGCAGGGCAGGACGATGGGAATCCTTTTGTGTGGTGTTGATGGAAAAATTGTTGCGCGATCATTGGCCCTTTCCGATATTGGCAATTGTGAAGGATTTATTGCCGGTGATGAAACCGGATCAGGGTCGGAAAATATCGAGAAAGTTTTTCTTCATGAAGAAAGCGGAATGACGCTTCATACCTTGACCTACCCATTGAAAGATAAAAATCAAAACCTGATTGGCACTTTGACAATAGTTCACGAGGCCTCTTACATCAATGAACGTATCCGTTCTCTGATCGCCTGGACAACACTGAGTTTTGCCATTCTTGCTTTTTTTATTTCAGCCATGACTTATTTGATTTCGAGGCGGTTATTTGAAAAATCCATTTATAAACTTTTGGGTTGGATGAAGTTGGAGAAGGATATGGCAACTCCTCCGCCGACAGAATCTCTTTTAAAGCCTGTGGCGCGGGAGGTTGAGAAACTTACGGCACGCCTTCGTTCTGCCCGAGAAACGGCTCACGAAGTTTCTCAAGAAAAACAAGTTGCCAATCTTTGGACGCCCGCCCGCCTCAAGGCCCACGCCGTGACCCTCATGGGAAATAAGAAACTGATCGTTGTCTCAAACCGCGAACCATATATGCACGTGAAAGAACAAGGACAAGTAAGAGTCATCATCCCGGCTAGCGGGCTTGTGACTTCGCTTGACCCCGTTTTAAAAGCGACCTCAGGGCTCTGGATTGCGCATGGAGCGGGCGACGCAGATTGGGGAGTTACTGATTCGGAGGGCAAAGTTCTGGTCCCTCCCGAGGCACCTTCCTACACTTTAAAGAGAATTGCCCTCACCAAGGAAGAAGAGGAAGGATATTACTATGGATTTTCAAATGAAGCCCTCTGGCCCCTTTGTCATCTCACACATCACCGGCCCCTCTTTGAAGAAAAAGATTGGAGCCTCTACAATAAGGTGAATCAAAAGTTTGCTGATGAAATTGTCGCCGAATGTAAAAAAGAAAGACCGTTTATCCTGGTTCAGGATTATCATTTTACCCTTTTGCCCAAACTCATCAAGGAACGGCGTCCCGATGCAGTCGTTGGTCTTTTCTGGCATATTCCATGGCCAAACCCCGAATCTTTTCAGGTTTGCCCCTGGAAAAGGGAAATTCTGGAAGGGATGCTTGGTGCTGACTTCATCGGTTTTCACCTGCAATCGTATTGTAATAATTTCCTTGATACAGTGAATAGCTTGCTCCCTGTCCGAATTGATTGGGATCGTTTTGCGGTACTTCAGGAAAACAGCGCAACAGTTGTAAAACCTTTTCCCATTGGTGTGCAGCCCTGGACCGAAAGGCAAACCTTAAAAGAGGACGAATTTCTTAAACAAGCCTCAAAGTATCGTGAAGATTATGATTTGAAAAAAGTTCGTCTTGTCGTGAGTGTCGATCGGCTTGATTATACCAAGGGGATCCCGGAGCGACTGGGAGCCATTGACAGGTTTTTTGATAAACATCCCGCCTACAAGGAAAAAGTTGTTTTTGTTCAATTAGCCGCTCTTTCACGGGTTCATATTCCTTCCTATCGGGAATTGGTAAAACAAATTGAGGAAATGGCAGATGAAATCAACTGGAAACATCGCAGTCGGGGTTGGAAGCCTATTTTATTGCTCAAAGATCATCACAATGCCCAAACCGTTTACACTTTTCTTCGAATGGCCGATGCCTGTCTTGTAAGCTCTCTGGCTGATGGCATGAATCTTGTGGCAAAAGAATTTGTTGCGGCCAGGGAATCAGGTGATGGTGTTTTGATTTTGTCTGAATTTGCCGGGGTAGCCAGGGAGCTTCAAGAGGCATTACAAATCAATCCCCATGCACGAGCCGATTTTGCCGAAACCATCAGGATCGCGCTTGAAATGCCAGTTGACGAACAAAAACGTCGAATGGCGCGGATGAAGGCTCAAGTTACCGAGAATAATGTTTATCGGTGGGCGGCAGATTTGATTGGTGAAATGATCCATTCAGCCGAGGAGAATCCCAATGAAAAAAGAAAAACGCATGACGGAGCAGTTACTTTTTAAAATACAGAAATCATTATTTTTTTTATTTCCTCCGACATGCAAGTATTTCAGATTTTCAATAGGTCACTTCTCATAAGCGCCCATATCTACTTCGGGGCCTTGGGGGCGGAGAGTTCCTGTAATATCTTTCCAACCGGCCTCAAACATTAAACCACTATCTAATGCAGGTGAGGCACCTGTCAGGGTAAAATCTCCCGCTATGGTATTTGTAAACAGGGGATCTTCGGAAATATTGTTGGAAAACACGGTTGGGTCATCGGGCCTGAATCCCAATTTATTGTTTAGATTATTGATGGAGTTGATATCCAGCCTGGTTCCTGGGGGGCTTACTGTCTGGATATCTGAATAGAGTATTTCTGTAGTGCAATCCCCTGTAACAAAAATATCGTTGTTTTTGAATTCGGAGGGACTTGCCATGTTTACGTTTGCATCCGCCGTTGCTTTCATCATTTCTAACACACCTATTAATCCACAAGCCGCAAAGGATACGGATTTTAAACTGAAAATATTGTTTGTTACCGATCCTGGGGTCTGATTTATGTAATTGAGGAGACTGTCATCGCCCATGAAAAGCAGTCCGTAAGAATTTTTACCGTTCAAATCAACGGATAGGGTATTATAAAAAACATCGGTGTGACTCATAAAGCTTGTCATGCCGATAACCCCTGTCATCCTTGTATCCAAGGAAAGCACGTTATTTGCGATAATCGAATGTCCACGTGCAGGTCCGATGCTAGCTCCCACACCTGTTCCATCACCATCATAGATAAATTCGTTCCCGGTTACTTCAACAGATTCAATGAAATAATTTGGACCGGGAACTACGGCATCATCTATGAGTAGCCCTCCTGCCACACCGGAGGAGACACTATGGCTTGATGTCATGGAGAAGAAATTATTTTTCACAACCATGGTGATTTCTGAACGGGCATCGGTTGTGGGATCATCGTTGGGGTTGTCATCATTGTCCGCACCAAAGACGGCTATGGCCACTTCGCCATCTCCCTCGGAATCAAAGGTGTTGTCTGAAACATTCAGACTTAAATTTTTCAGCGCGGCATCTTCTGGCAACGCCACAACACCAAAATCTTTTCCGTTTCCCGCCAACCCATTTCCTGTCATGGTAAGCAGATTCTTGGAAACAGATACCACCCTGTTTTCGGTGGCCAGGGTTTCAATAATGACGGCAACAAGGCCGCTAACATCACGCGGAGCCAACGGAATTTTCTCCTGAAGTATGGAGTTTTTTATGCTGCCACCTGCATTGATTAAAATTACGCCAAAGCCGCTTTTATCGGAGTCTAGGATGAAACCATCCAATGTTGAGTTGCCGTTTTGGATGAGTACCGTGAAATCGACAGGAGAAGTGGTTCCATTAAAGGTCAGGTTCACTTTTTTGTCTCCATCAACGCCCAAAAGGCTGGCCCGCGCACTCGTCAGATTGCGTGCCCGTGTGCCGGAAGAAAGTAATTCATAACCTCCATAGAGATTGATGTCATTTTCCACGATCAAATCTTCGGCATAGGCTCCAGAAACAACATAGACTTGTCTGTCTGATACGGGAAGGAGGGCGGCCAAACTCAAAGCTTTTGAGATTGTCTGGACTGGAGCATCGATTGTTCCTGTAAAAGAATCATTCCCTTCAGTTGCTGAAACCCAGATTCCCTTGGAAATGTTCCCATCAATGCCGTCACAGTTTGAATCGGAAAAATCTTCATCGGGAAGGTCGGTGGCAGAAGGATTAATGGATGGGTCTGCATCGTTACAATCAGCGATGGTTTCTATGCCATCGTTATCAACATCCAAATCTTTGGAGCCGGATCCACTTCCACCCCCGCCGCATGCGCTTAGAAAAATTGAAATGAACAAGACCAAGTAAAGCGATGAGTTTTTCATAAAAAAATCCTTTCAAATGTTGAATTCATTTTCTTTTTCCAGATTGTTTAAGGCTTATAGGGAAAGGATTCAGATTAGATATGAGTATGATCATATATTATTCTGATTCTGGTCATGAGGTACCCAAGAAAAGGAGATTTTGTTTTTTTCTCTTTTCCTTTTGTCTGTCTAGTGGCATACACCAGCCGAGGTAACTTATGACCAACAAAGAAAATATCGAAATTTCCAAACCCCCTCTTAAAAATTTACGACAAATGATCACAGGCTTGAGGCTTTTCCCAAAGACTCATGATTTTTTTCTCTATTTTAATCAGCTGGCCGTTAATATTTCGGCAGGTTCCCGGTTGCTGTGCCAGATGATTGCCAAAAAGGAGCAAAGAGTTGATTTGCTTAAAGAGCTTAAAGATTGTGAACGGAAGGGTGACCGAATTACCCATGAAATTATTAATCTGGTGCGTGAAACATTTTTGACTCCCTTTGATCGGTCCGACATGCATAACCTTGTTGTGCGGATGGATGATATCCTTGACAGCATTTATCATATTGGCAATCGTCTTACGCGCTATGATGTTGATGCAATCCCGGATGAGTTGGTGGCTTTGGCAGACCTGGTTTTAGCTTCATCCGATCAGGTGGCTTTGGCGGTTAAGGATTTAAGCCATCCCAAAAAATTTCAAGATGTGCTCAAACATTGTGTTGAAATCAAGTCATTGGAAAAGAAAGCGGACATTACCCTGAATGCCGCCATTGAGCTGATTTTTAACAACGGCTCGGATGCGTTTCAACTGATCAAACTCAAAGAGTTGAGTGAAAAGCTGGAAGCGACGACGGATCAATGTAAAAATGTGGCCAATATTATTGAAGGAATCATTCTCAAACACGCATAAATGACGCTCGAATTTTTTTTTATAGTCAGTCTTGTAATTTTGGCTCTGGGATTTGACTTCATCAATGGTTTTCACGATGCGGCCAATTCAGTGGCTACTATTGTGGGAACACGAGTTCTTTCACCCAAACAAGCAGTTATCTGGGCGGCTTTTTTTAATTTTATAGCGGCATTTGTGTTTCAGTTGCATGTAGCAAAAACCATGGGGAAAGGCATTATTGACTCAAGTATTGTGGATGCTTGGGTTGTACTTGGCGCTCTTACAGGGGCGATCGTTTGGGATCTCACTACATGGTATTGGGGACTTCCTACTTCTTCCTCACATGCACTCATCGGTGGGTTAGTGGGTGCGGCTTTGGCAAAAGTTCAAACATTTTCTGTTCTTATTTGGGCAGGCATTTTCAAGGTAACCATTTTTATTCTCATTGCTCCTCTGATTGGACTGATCTTGGGTTTTATTCTGAGCACCGTTGTTAATTTTTTGTTTGCCCGCTCCAAGCCCATGCGCGTGGATAAACATTTCCGCCGGTTTCAACTGGTTTCGGCGGCTCTTTATAGTTTGGGCCACGGTGGTAACGATGCCCAAAAAACTATGGGAATTATCACGATGCTTTTATTTAGTGCAGGATACCTGGGCCCCGTTTTTTATGTGCCGTTATGGGTTATTTTATTTTGTCATTTTTCCATGGCCATGGGAACAATGCTAGGTGGTTGGCGAATTATCAAGACGATGAGTGTGCGCATTACGGAACTGAAGCCTTCAGGTGGATTTTGTGCCGAGACTTCGGCGGCCCTTTCACTTTTTGGAGCCACAGCACTGGGTGTTCCTGTTTCAACAACCCACACCATTACAGGAGCCATTGTAGGGGTAGGCTCGACCCATGGACTGGGAGCCGTACGCTGGTCAGTAGCTTCTAACATTGTATGGGCCTGGGCTTTTACCATTCCCGCTTCTGCCTTGATTGCCGCCATGACCTACGGCTTGGCACGACTTGTTGCGCATTTTGTGTAAAATCTTTTATCCGGCAAGAACACCACTTACATCACATCCATTCACGAATCTGTTCATAAACTCGTGGACTTCTTTGCAGACGAGCGTGCGAGATTCCCAGGATGATTTTGCAGTGATGTTTTAAAAAGGGGATATCGTTTGATGAAAACAACCCCCGACCCATACCGCTTGCCGGATGAACCATGCCGTCTCCAAAAAAACGGCCCATTTTTGAATCAGCTACTTTCGAAAGTGTGCCACAAATTAGATAGTGATCCGCTGTATCAAGAAGAGGGATTCTATTTTCATGTCTATAAAATAGGTTGTCCGCATTTTTTTGCTGCCAATCTTCATCGATTAAATATCCATGGCGCAGGTCTTTGATGCCGGCGCTTCGCAAATTACCCAAAGAGACAATGGCTTTGGTGACAGGGTTCGGAATCTGGCTTAAGACGGTGGTGGTCAGTTTTCCCAGTTTTTCAAGATGGGTTCCCAAATGGGGCGAACCCAAATAAAAAATTTTTGTAACGAGTTTTACCCATTTTCTTTTTTCTTTTTGCCCGTAATGACAGGCACTACGAAAAACCAGCCCTCCCATACTGTGCCCCACCAACACGAGCTCGCTTATCTTTTCTGGATGATGGCAAACAAGCTTTTCCAACAAGTCTGATAAGCGTTTGCCGTTTGTGGATATATGTAACCCTGAATTGTAACGCAGGAAAAAAGGGGTAATCTCCTTCTCTTTTTTTAGAAGGGAACCATAGTTATTTGATGGGTCCTCTTTAAAATTCCATCCTTTGATAGAACCACAGCTTCCATGGGCAAGGATGCAAATTTTCTTGTTATTTGATAGTTTGATTTCACTTAAAGATTTTTTTGTCATCGAAACCGGTTTATTTTCAACGTAAAGTTTCATCTTCATTGCAAGGGGCGTATTTCCTTTTTCTAAAATATCTCCCAATACTCCATTGAGAATGCAGAGAGTATGATCTGTTCCCTTAGATAGGGATGTGACGAGTTTTTTGATTTTTTCCATGAGGGTAGAAAGCCTTAAATTAAATGTTTCAGGGCCAGTTCGATCATGCGTTTAACCCCTTTGGTGTAGGGTGGATAAAAGTATTTGAGCATATCGATGGCCCCTTGATGAAGCACAGCTCGTTCATGGGATACGGCTTTGAACCCGTAGAAGCCGTGATAGTTCCCCATGCCACTGTAACCCACACCACCAAAAGGAAGATGGTGATTGGCCAAGTGAATGACCAGGCTATTGACACAAGTGCCGCCGGCAGTGGTGCCCGAAAGAATCTGTTCAATGGCCGATTGATTGGTCGAAAAAATATAGAGGGCCAAGGGTTTGTCTTTGGAACGGACCAGGCTAAAAAATTCATTTAAATTTTTATATTTAAGAATGGGCATGATGGGCCCGAAGATTTCGTTTTTCATGATGGACGACTCGGGCGTAATGCCTGAAAGCAATGTGGGTGAAATGTAACGTTCGGTCGCATTCGCAAAACCGCCAAACTCAACCTGGGCACCCTGACTTATGGATTCGTCCAATGTTTTTTTAAGGCCGTCAAAGTGACCATGACTCACCAGGCGGCAAAAATTGGTGCTAGTCTCAAGCGCTTCTTTGGTGGCTCCAAAGCGGGCCGTGATGACTTTTTTACATTCTTCGATCAGTTCCTTTTCACGGCTTTCATGAACCATCATATAATCAGGAGCCACACAAGTTTGGCCCGCGTTGATAAACTTGCCCCACATTACGCGTTCGGCCGCTTTTTTAATATCGGCAGTTTCATCTACGATGACGGGCGATTTGCCTCCTAGTTCCAGGGTGACGGGAGTTAAATGTTTGGCTGCAAGCCCCATGATTTTTTTGCCAACGGGAGGACTACCTGTAAAGAATATGTGGTCAAAGGGCATCTCAAGCATGGCATCGGCAACAGAAGCCCCACCTTCAATGACGGCTACTTCATTTTCATCAAATAATTTGTCCAAAAAATCCTTGATGAACTTGGCTGTGTGCGGAACTTTGCTAGAAGCCTTGATCATCACGCAGTTGCCAGCGGCAATGGCTGTGGCGACGGGGACCATGAGGAGTTGAAAGGGATAGTTCCAGGGAGCCAACACGAGAACAATCCCTTTGGCCTCATAACGGACTTCACTATGAGTTCCAAACAAGACGAGGGGGGTGCCGACTTTCTTTGGTTTCATCCATTTGGGAAGGTGGCGAATCATGCCATTGATTTCAGAAACTGTTGGATAAATCTCAGTCAGATCCACTTCAGAAGCATGCTTGCGATAATCTTCATAAATGGCCTTGTGAAGTTCGGCCCGTCTTTCAAAAATGGCGTCCCGAATTTTTTTGAGTTTGGCAATGCGAACACTGGCGGGAGTTTGCGATATTTTCCATCGATTGGCCTGTTGTTTTTTGAAAATGGAGTGGATGTCTTGCATGGGGCCCTCCTAAATGTGCAAAAGCGTATCAAACTCAAGAAAGTCTTACAAAGAATTAATCCTCGTATAAATAAATTCAGGTTTGATCAAATTTGACTTGTTGGCGCTATGTTTAAACCTTGATTATCTTAAGTAAGATTTTGTATCAAAAATCACGCAACATTTTTTTACTAATGCCGAGATTAGGAATGCAATCCAAAATAATTTAAACATATGACAACACTAGCACTTCGTCCCTATTCTTTTTCCAATTTTGGAATGACTCATACCGGAGCTTGGGTGGGAGCAGGCCTGCGGTTAGGCTCTAGGAAAAATCCGGGAGCAGCCTCTTTTTCTCAAATAAGACCCGAGCTGGCGGCCCTTGCTGGCAGGAAATCAACAGCGTCTCCCACAGTCGAATCTGTGACCCATCCATCCCAAACTTTGGGCTTATTTGGTCCAGAGGATTCAATGATAGGGGCTTCGCTCATGGTAGGAACCAGTGAAGCTGAAGTAGTAGCTTCTTCAGGAGGTGGGGATGGTCAAGGGACTGTTCAGGGAGGAGGCGGTTCTCAAAGAGGGGGCCCTTCACGTCCTGGAAAAATTTCAAAATGGCTTAAACGTATTGGTTGGGGTGTTGGTGCCTTGGTTTTGGGAGCCATTGTTTATGAGGGGATTTGGGATCTCAGCAAGGATGATTCTGAACGCTGGCGTGTAATGGACAATGGCCAAGAACGCACACTCAAAGTCAATGATGCAACCCATGGTGATTATGTTACCACCCACATTAACGGACAGGATGTAAAAATTCATTATTTTGAAAAAGGGAATCCTATCAAGCCGACTCTTTTATTGATTCCCGGATTTGGAAGCAATGCGTATCAATACAATTATATTTTTGATGAATTGGCCGAACACTATCACGTGATCACCGTTGATTTGCCGGGACATGGATATTCCGACAATCTTCCCGCCCAATACACCAATGAAAATGATGAGGGATATAAAAAGGTCTTTAAGGCAGCTGTGATTCCTGCCCTGGAACAATTCATGGCACAAAAAGGATTGACCGATGTCACTTTAATGGGAAGTTCAATGGGGGGTGGAGTGGCCCAAGACTTGGCCGCATCCAGTGCCCGTGTGAAACAAATAATCATTGTGGGAAGCATAGGTTCCGC